>JBCQUZ010000219.1:0-2221 GCA_047173645.1 Rikenellaceae bacterium | reverse complement strand
TTATTCGACATCGCAAGCGTGTAATGCTCCTACCATCAAAAGTCGAGGTCTCATTCTCTTATCTCTTTTAGCAGATGGGGAGGTTAGTTTTAACACTGGCAGTGCTGCTACTATTTGGTAACTGCGCTGTCACCTCTCGGCTGGAACGTAGGCAGATTGGCGCAGAGGTGGGGTTCGTTCCGAACAATGATAAATTATCAATGGTTAATGATAAATTGCGTGCCGACACAGTGAAGCGTACAAATGACAAGGAATTTATAATTCACCATTACTACTGGTGCGTTAAACCCAAGTCGTCATCCTGAACTTGATTCAGGATCTCGAATTATTGCTGATTATCAAGATATTAGAGATTGCGGATCAAGTCCGCAATGACGTGTTAAATAAAATTTATATTCAAATCGTTTGTTTAAATATTGGCTATAAATATTTATATGCCAATTAGTTATAGCAGATTTTAAAAAGTTAACGCACCACTAGTAATTCACCATTTATAATTGAAGAAGTGGTTGTGGTTGCAAAACTTCGTGTGTTGCCTCAGACCGACAAAACCTACTACTTGAGGGCGATACTTTGCTCCCGATTGGGCTACATCGAGGAGGGGCGCAAATGCTTCATCGAGGCGTGCAACCTTAACTCCACGATGGAGTACAGAGGCAAGCTCGACCCCGAAATAAGTAACTTATTAAAAAGCGATTAGATGAAAAGGCTACTAATATTCTGCTTTGCGGCAGTCGCAATATCGAGCTGCACAAAGCTACACGAGGAGATCTACGATGAACACATCAAACGACCTCAAATAGATGTCGAGGTGGAGCAACCTCAGTGGGATAACATCCCACCGAAAGACGACGACTTAGAATTTGAAATTCGAGATTAAATAGCAGGTCATTTTCGGACTTCCCTTGGTCTCCAGATGCTCACGTGCGTATAGCACGCTCCGCTCTGAAGCCCTGCACGAAGCACCAAAACTGACCCACTATTTAACCTCTCAAAAAGATTAGAATGAGAAAATTAAAGATGATATTAGCGGCTCTCTGCCTATGCGCAGGAGCTGCAACCCTCACCTCGTGTGAGGATAAAATCGAGGTGCAAAAGGTCTATGACTATGTGATGACCACGATGCCCGTACCGAGCGAACTAAAGGTTGGAGAGAGTGCCGAGCTACGTTGCCAAATCATCAAAGATGGTTACTACGACGAGGCGCAATTCACCCTGCGCTACTTCCAAACAAAAGGTGATGGAGAGCTGAAGATGGATGATGGAACAGTATTCCTACCCAACGACCGCTACATCCTCGACCGAGAGGAATTCCGATTGTACTACACCTCGCACTGCGACGACCAACAATCCATTGACATCTATGTCGAGGATAATTTTGGACAGGAACAGATGTACACATTTTCGTGGTCGAATGATAGTTCTGAGTAGGATGTGCTGAAATTCAAAATAAATTGTTACTTTTGTAGAAACCAAAAAGGAAATTATAGAAAAGAAATAAAATAAAAACATAATAATTTAGCTTTAAGCTGTTTATTTAAGTCTCAAAATCGGCAAAATTTTAGTAGAAGATAAACAGGTGAAGTCCTACTGTATACATTACGGTACGGACTCGCTTGTTTTCTACGTGGGTGTTTGCCGATACCTGAGATTTGAACAAGTCGAGATCCGTGCCTTTTTTGTGCGGTCTCATAAAATCAAATCAAGAAACTATGACCGCAAACAAAAATCTCCTAATCGGCAAATGGGAGTTCATCAAAGCCGAACAACACAACGGCTCAGAGTGGGAGCCAACAGCTCACACAAAAGGAATGTATTGGGAGTTCCACCCCGACTACATAGGCGAGCAAAAAACCATCGGAGCAATAATCGAAACCGCCCCCTTAGTCAATGAAGTCCGCCTAAACTACACCTTCAGCGAGCGAGACAACCTCCTACGAATAGAGGTCTACACCGACCCCAAAACAAGAATCTTAGACGAAACCGACATCTACGAACTATTGGAAGTAACCCAAACCGCCACCCAATCTACAATCGTGTTAAGACTAATCAACCAACTCGGTTGCCCACCACCATACTTGCGTTATACTTTGCAGCAACTTTAAAGCTGAATTCAACCTGCAAATGCAACTGAATTGAGGTCAAGAAACTATAGGGACATAAGAAAAGGCGAAACAAATCGGAGCCAGGCTCAAATTTATTCCGCCTAAGCGATAAAATT
>JBCQUZ010000051.1:0-14880 GCA_047173645.1 Rikenellaceae bacterium | reverse complement strand
ATCCTTCACCATCCTTACTTCGTTAGAACTTTGCAACTCAGTAAGCATTGCTGTTTCCCTCATTGCGGTTGCAAAGGTAGAGGTTTTTTCTTATTCTGCAAACTTTTTCGGAACTATTTTTCAACTAATTTTAGACCAAATATGCTATCTACCCTATTGTTCAATGATTTACATTATAAACTTTTTTCGAATTACTTTTTCCCCTATATATAATATATAGGTATAGACTCTATCGCTCCATTTCGCGACGATTGATTAGTGCATGGGTAATTGTCATTTCGTCGACATATTCGAGTTCATCACCAAAACCTATACCCCTTGCGATGGTCGAAACCTTAATATTTTCGCACTCTTTGAGTCGATTCATAATATAAAAAAGTGTTGTTTCCCCCTCGACCGAGGTTGAAATTGCGAGGATCACCTCCTTCACCTCCCCTTTTTTTACTCGTTCGATCAACAAATCTATCTTCAAATCCGAAGGTCCCACCCCCTGCATTGGCGAAATTACACCTCCCAATACATGATAAAGACCTCGATATTGACGTGTATTTTCGACCGAAAGGAGATCTGCGACCTGCTCGACCACACAAATTGTCGATCTATCGCGTTCCGAATTTGCACATATTGGACAGATCGGATCATCCGAAAGATTGTTACACACCGAGCAGTAATTTATTTTATTGCGAAAATTATCTATGCTACGAGTCATATCCCCCACCGATTCGCGCTCCATTTTTAAGATATGGAGCGCTAAACGCAAAGCAGTTCGTCGACCTATGCCTGGGAGTTTGGTCAACTCCCCCACTGCATCTTGAAGTAATTTAGACATGAGTTAGATAATCTCTAGCAATTCGCTCTTGACCCAACCTTGTCGACCATCGGCGATAACAATCTTACTCCACCCCTCCAACGACGAGATCACTTCGACCTTTGTTCCTGCATGCAGAACAAATAGGTCGGTTGCTGTGGTTGTCGGAGAGCTCTTTGCTGAGAGCGATTGCGTCATTACGATCGCTTCGTTGTTGTCTACAATCTCATCTCGTTCGCCAATAGCATAGGCTGTAGAGATAAACATTACAACTGCCGCTATCAACATTCCATAAAATCCCATCTTTCGTTTGGAAAGTTGTCTTGAGAGTACGAATATAATTATAAATGTAAGCAGTGCACTCCATGCCACGAGTGAAATGATACTCCACCCCACAATCGAGAGCGAGCTACTGATGATCTCGTTCCACTCCACGAGTATAAATTGTGGTATTGATTCGATATTATCTTTCGTCCCCGCCTGCACAACTTCGATATTATATTTGGTATCGGCATCCGAAGGGTCTAATTTTTGGGCACGATGGAGGTAAAGCAGAGACTTAGCTGTATCGCCCAACTTGAAATATCCATTGCCTAAGTTGTAGTATAGTGGCAAAGATGCCAAACCTCGCTTCTCGATTTGGGTGTAATACTCCACCGCCTTCGAGAAGTTACCATTGATATAGGCGTTGTTACCCTTTGCCCACAACTCATCTGGGGTTAACTCTTCGAGCACGATCACATCTTCGGGGTGAGCCTTCTGCGCGGTGTCTATCTGTGCAAATGTAGGCAAAAGCCCCACTATAATATATAGGTATACTAAAAATATCTTTTTCATCTGACTCTTAACGTTTAACTTGGGTTTCAATATTAGAGATCAACTTCAGTGCCTCGCCATAGATTTCTCCCATGTGAGCTGCTGCCAATGGAGAGTATTGCGCTTCGTCGCATTGAGATATAATCTCAACAAAGCCTTTTACATCCTCCGCCGACACTCCGCGTTTGGTAAGCTCTTCGCGCACACTTTCGCGCGTTAGGTTCGACACTGGAATATTGAACTTATCGCTCATATATCCCCACAAACCCTTCATCATCTCTTCGTAGAAAGCTCGTTCATTCTGCTCACCCATATATTTCTTTGCCTCCTTGAAGCGTTGAACAGCCACTTTATTTGCCTTTTTGCCCTTTGCAAGCACTACATTCTCAGACACATTGATATTGTGACGAACCATCAAAAAGACAATCAATGCCACGATTAATATTGCAAACAAAGCAGTAAAATAGCCCATCGACAACATAAATGGAACTCCTATAACTGCGAGCCCTGCGCTATCAATTTTGATAAATCTAATATCACGACCCAGCACCTTAACATCCTCCTTCGAGATAGATCTTTGCAATGTAGACACCCCTCCGCCCGACGACGACGCATTCTCGTCGGCACTCACACTCATCACAAAGGGTTGAGTCGAACGCACAACATAACTCTCCGACTTAGGATCAAAGTAGCTAAATTCCACGGCAGGGATTGTATATTCACCCTGCGAGCGAGGAATAAATGGGTATTCAAACTGCTTATATCCACTTCCGCCACTCATCGTAAGGTTTATCGACTCCGTAGTTTTGACATTGTACTTCTCGAATGATTCGGGGAACTCCACCTTGGGCGACTGCACAAAAGATAGATTTCCGCTACCTGCAATGCGCAATGTCAGAGTTGATGCCGAGTTCGATGCTATATCTCGCTTGGGGGCAACCTCCGTGAGGTCAAAGCTACCCACCGCTCCCGTAAATGATGCTGGCGCACCTGCTGGGAGATTCTTTACATTAATTTTGATTTCGGGGGTCGAGATGTGTCTACGCACATTATATACTTCGTGACCACCTCCGAAGAATGGATCCACATTGCGACTTTGGACTATAACCTGTGCGACAATATCCATCTGTGCCGCGCCGATCACCAATTCGCCCGACTGTTGGGGGTATAGGATGTAATCCCTCAACACTTGGGTTTCATAGACCTTGCCGTTGTATGTTTCACGTTGAGCTTGACGATTGCCATTATTGGGGATCTCTTGTGCCCAAAACCCATTGAACGATGGCATCTTTTCGCCCTCCGAACCTGCTATTGCCACACGTGAGTATAGTTTTATCGTCGCGCGGAGTGGTTCTCCCTTATATAGAGATGTGCGAGATACTGTTGTGCGCAACAAAATATCATCCTTCGCAACTCGATTTTCGGGATTGGAACTCGATTGACTGCTTGTTTGCGATTGACGACTCGATTGATTCGATTGTTGTTGTGATGAGTTAGACGATCCTGATGATCCCGACGCTCCACTTTGACTTTGCGATTCATCGACCACTTCGATTGGGAGCGGTTTAGTCGTATAATTAGCCTTATCGACCTTTACCTTCGCACTAGCTATTGTGTATGCTCCAGCCTCTTGCGCCAACAATACGAATGTGTATGACAGATTTGTACTACGTGTCATCTTACCATTTATGATCTGAATAGATGACCCTTGCGACACAGCAGGTCCTGCCAACACATCAAATCCAGGGAAATTAGGCGCGACAAAACTATCTTTATCGGGCGAGGCGTTAAGTGCAAATTCGACCCTAAAAGTTTCGCCCACCGCCACCATCATAGGTGCAGACGTGGTGAATGATACGCCCTCGGCTGCCATTGCCGACGTAAGCGATGTGAACAACACTACGAGAGTGAGAGATAGATGTGTAATAAACTTACTTGTAATAAACCTATTTATCATATGTGTGAAACGTGTGACATCTCTGTTTTATTGCACAAGAGCGAAAGGTATCATCACCCTCCGCTCTTATCCATTTATAACTTAATATTTTAGTGCTTGAAATCCGCAAAGAAATCGTTGCCCTTATCATCCACGATGATAAACGCAGGGAAATCCTCAACATAGATCTTGCGCACAGCCTCCATACCCAACTCTGGGAAGTCGACAACCTCAACCGATTTAATAGAGTTCTTCGCCAACACCGCAGCTGGACCTCCAATTGAACCAAGATAGAAACCTCCATTGCTTTGGCACGCATCGGTAACTTGTTGCGAGCGGTTACCCTTCGCCACCATTACCATCGAGCCACCTGCTTTTTGGAACAGATCAACATAGCTATCCATACGACCAGCTGTTGTTGGGCCAAAACTTCCCGATGCCATACCTACTGGAGTCTTTGCAGGACCTGCATAATATACAGGGTGTTTCTTGAAATACTCTGGCATCTCCTTGCCTTCGTCCAACATCTGTTTGATTTGTGCATGGGCGATGTCGCGTGCAACAATCAGCGTACCCTTCAAGTTAAGACGTGTTTTGATTGGATACTGAGACAAAATCTCGCGAACTTTATCCATTCCCTCATCCAAATCAATATCAACCGCTGGCGACATTGCAGGTGGTTGTGATGGAAGGAATCTCGCTGGATTCTTCTCCAATTGCTCCAAGAAGATTCCATCCTCAGTGATCTTAGCCTTAATGTTACGATCCGCAGAGCAACTAACACCAATTGCTACTGGACATGATGCTGCGTGGCGTGGAGCGCGGATAACACGAACATCGTGCACCAAATATTTACCACCAAATTGCGCACCTACTCCGCAATCTTGACAAATCTTAAGGATCTTCTCCTCCCATTCTATATCTCTAAAGCATCTTCCGCCCTCATTTCCAGAGGTTGGAAGAGAATCGAGGTAACCTGCCGATGCCTTCTTGACAGTTGCCAAACACATCTCTGCCGAAGTTCCACCGATACAAACTGCCAAGTGATATGGAGGACAAGCCGAAGTACCTAAATCCTTGATTTTATTCTTAATAAAAGCTGTAAGCGACGCTTCGTTCAACAACGCTTTAGTCTCTTGATATAGGAAAGTCTTGTTTGCCGAGCCTCCTCCCTTTGTCATAAACAAGAATTTGTAGTGGTTGCCCTTAGTTGCATAGATGTCGATTTGAGCTGGGAGGTTGTTGCCCGAGTTCTTCTCTTCGGTCATTGTGAATGGAACTACTTGTGAATAACGCAAATTACGCTCCTTGTAAGTCTCATACACTCCGCGAGTTATACACTCCGCGTCATCTACTCCTGTATATACATCCTCACCCTTCTTAGCCACACAAATTGCGGTTCCTGTATCTTGGCAAGTTGGCAATTCTCCATCGGCCGTTACACATTGGTTAAGCAACATTGTATAGGCTACGAATTTATCGTTGTCGGTAGCTTCGTCGTCGCAAAGGATATTGTTGAGCTTTTGGAGGTGTGCCGCACGCAGGTAGAACGATACATCAGAGTAAGCCTCCTTAGACAAAAGTTCCAAACCCTTGGGGTCAACCTTCAAAATTTTACGACCGTCGCACTCTACGACCTTTACATACTCCTTTGTGAGGAGGCGATACTGAGTTGTATCTTCGCCCATTGGAAGTGGCTCTTGATAGATAAATTCAGACATAATATATTATATGTGTTTGTTTGTTTATTTACTTGTTTACTGTTCGCAAATTTATAAATTTTTTTGATATATCACGCAAATTATTTACGAAAATTGTTCACTCCTTGCTCCAAAAAATCAATATAAGCATCAACATTCAAGTCATAACCCCTCGAAGGCGCTAACTGTTCTCCATTCAATCCCTCTATTATATAGTATGGTTGTGCATTTACGCCATATGTCTCCATCGCCAAATATGAATTTACGCGCCCGATTGTTTTGAGCACTCTGCCCGATTGAGTTGTGATCCACTCCTCCTTAGGCAACTCATGTTTGTCGTCCATATATAACGCAACGATCACATAATCATCCCGCAATAGTTGATTCACCCTCGAATCGCTCCACACATTTTGCTCCATCGCGCGACAATTCACACAGCCGTGACCCGTGAAGTCTATCAACAGTGGCTTATTAACCTCGCGCGCATAGGCTCTCGCTTCGTCCAAATCATAGAATCCATCCAATCCATTGGGAAACGATTTACCCATCACATCACCATACTTAACCGAACTGTTATTTTGTTGAACTACAGCATATTGCCCCATCACAAAATCTTGCGTTTCGAGGGGTGGCAAATATCCCGACAGACCGCGCAACGGAGCACCCCACATCCCTGGGATCATATATACAACAAACGAAAATACTACGATCGACAAACCCAATCGCCCAACACCTATTGTCTTCACCTCAGCATCATGCGAAAAGCGAATCTTACCCAACAGATAAAATCCCAACATCGTAAATATCACAATCCATAACGCCAAATAGATCTCGCGATCCAACACCCCCCAATGGTAAGTTTGATCCGCCACACTCAAAAACTTCAAACCCAAAGCCAACTCCAAAAATCCAAGCACAACCTTCACAGATCCCAACCATCCGCCACTTTTGGGCATACTCTTAAGCAGAGTCGGAAACATCGCAAACACCACAAATGGCAGAGCAAAGGCGCTCGAAAATGCAAAAATTGTCGCTATCGGAGTCCAAAACTCCCCCTGCGTCGATGCTATAAGCACCGTGCCGACGATGGGACCTGTACACGAAAACGACACCAACACCAAGGTCAGCGCCAAGAAAAATATCCCGACAATGCTCCCCTTATCTGCCCTATCATCACTTCGATTGACCCAACTACTAGGTAATGTGATCTCGAACGCCCCGAAAAACGACGCTGCAAAGATCATAAATACCACAAAAAATAGCACATTTGGTACCCAATGGGTAGCCAACCAATTGAATATATCGCCCATCACAGCATCGCCACCCAACAGATAGGTACTCAAGACAATAGCTCCAATCGGCAAAGTATAAAGAGCCACAATAAAGAGCCCATACAGCATCGCCACCATACGACCACCACTACCCTTCATAAAGAACGAAATGGTCATCGGCACCATCGGAAATACACACGGAGTGAGCAGTGCGGCAAATCCCCACAACACCGCCTCAACGATCAACCACCACATCCCCGAATTATCCCGAGGCAGCTCGACCTCGAAATTCACCTCGCTCGGGGGCATACAACTCCCCTCGTTGCACGACATCCATTCAACTGCGACACCGATTCTTTCAGTCACCGAAGCGGTGATTTTCACTTGTTGCGTAAGGGTTAATTGCCCTTCGAAATAACCTATTTCGGTGCCAAATATCTCATCAAATTTTCGCACTGGTTTTTGAGACGCTTCAACACCTCCAACTACCTCAACTCCAGCAGGTAACGCAAGAGTCACAGAGGTTGAAGTGAGTCCAAAGTCATACTCCTCCATATCGTAAATATGCCACCCATCGTCTATTGTAGCACTCACCGAAATAGTATAATTTTCGCCATCCTTTTGGATGACAGGCTCACCCCATGTCACCTGCCCAAATGTGGGCAATGTGGCGAGCAATAAAAGGAGTAAAAAAGTATATCTGCGCATAAAAAATCTGTTTTGATGTTAAACGTTATTTTCACAAAAATAGTACAATATTCGAGAAAATCATACACCTATATATAATAATGCGCCACAGAGTTTGAAATCCAACGGCAAATTTGTATCTTTGCACACTAATTTTAATTCAAATGGAGTATAATTTCAAAGATCTAGAGCTCAAATGGCAACAACGTTGGCGCGAGCAAAAAACATACAAGGTAGAGGTTGACGACTCGAAACCTAAATTCTATGTCCTCGATATGTTCCCATATCCATCGGGAGCAGGACTTCACGTGGGTCACCCACTCGGATATATCGCATCTGACATCTACTCACGCTACAAACGCCTTTGCGGATTCAATGTGTTGCACCCAATGGGCTACGACGCATTTGGATTACCTGCGGAGCAATATGCAATCCAAACGGGTCAACACCCTCGCGTTACGACAGACAAAAATGTGGCTCGTTACCGCGAACAGTTAGATAAAATTGGATTCAGTTTCGATTGGGATCGTGAGGTACGCACCTGCGACACTGAGTATTACAAATGGACTCAATGGGCATTTGTCAAGATGTTTGCGCATTTCTACAACAACGACACCAAGTCCGCTGAACCTATCGAGAATCTAATCTCGAAGTTCGAAACCGCTGGAACAGAGGGCATCAACGTTGCTCAAACGTCGGAGCTTAAGTTTTCGTCCGATGAATGGAACTCGAAGAGCGAGGCTGAGAAGGAGACAGTCCTCCAAAACTACCGCCTCGCATTCCGTGCCGACACCATGGTGAATTGGTGTGCAGGATTGGGCACCGTGCTCGCTAACGACGAGGTGAAGGATGGTTTGTCGGTTCGTGGTGGATTCCCTGTTGAGCAAAAGCGCATGAAGCAATGGTTGTTGAGAGTGACTGCTTACGCTGAGCGAATGTTAACAGGACTTGACAAGTTGGAGTGGAGCGAATCCCTCAAGGAGATCCAACGCAACTGGATCGGAAAATCGACAGGTGCACAAGTATTCTTCGACATCAAAGATCACGCAGATAAGAAACTCGAAATCTTTACAACACGTCCCGACACAATCTACGGAACAACATTTATGGTTATAGCTCCCGAACACGAGTGGGTCGAGATGCTTACAACAGCAGATAATAAATCATCGGTCGAGGATTACATCCTCCAAGCCAAAAAGCGTTCGGAGCGTGAGCGTATGGCAGACACCAAGCGAGTGAGCGGTGTTGCGACTGGTTCATACGCAATCAACCCATTCACTGGCAAGGAGATTCCAATCTACATCTCGGATTATGTGTTGGCAGGCTACGGAACAGGTGCAATCATGGCGGTTCCTGCGCACGACTCTCGCGACTGGGCTTTTGCTCGTCACTTCGAATTGGAGATCATCCCCGTTGTGGAGGGTGGCAATATCGAGGAGGCATCGTATGATGCTAAGTCGGGAACGGTTATCAACTCAGGCGATTTGAATGGCATGGATGTTAAGGATGCAATCGTTAAGATGTTCGACGAGGTGGAGCGCAGAGGCTTAGGCAAAAAGCTCACAAACTACCGCCTTCGCGATGCAATCTTCTCGCGCCAAAGATATTGGGGCGAGCCATTCCCAATCTACTACAAGGATGATGTGGCATACCCACTCACCGAAGATAAGCTACCTTTGGAGCTCCCCGCAATCGAGAATTTCGGGCCCACAGAGCAGGGCGAGCCACCATTGGCACGTGTTGAAGGATGGTGCACCGAGGAGGGTCACCCATTCGAATTGTCGACAATGCCAGGTTTCGCAGGATCTTCGGCATACTTCCTCCGCTATATGGATCCGCACAACGATAAGGGTCTAGTGTCGAAGGAGGCGAACGAGTATTGGCGCAATGTAGATTTGTATGTGGGTGGTATTGAGCACGCTACGGGTCACTTGATGTATTCTCGTTTTTGGAATATGTTCCTATATGATTTGGGCTACATCTGCGAGAGCGAGCCATTCAAGAAACTCGTAAACCAAGGTATGATTCAAGGTCGCTCGAACTTTGTGTACAGAATCGTGGGCACCAACAAGTTTGTATCTTTGGGACTCAAAGGTGAATACGACACCCAAGAGATCCACGTAGATGTAAATATCGTGAAGAATGACATCCTCGACACAGAGGCATTCAAGGCGTGGATGCCCGACTATGCCGACGCGGAGTTTATCTTGGAGGATGGCAAATATATCTGTGGCTGGGCAGTCGAAAAGATGTCGAAGTCGATGTACAATGTTGTAAATCCCGATATGATCGTGGAGAATTATGGTGCCGACACATTGCGTATGTACGAAATGTTCCTGGGACCCCTCGAACAATCAAAACCTTGGGATACCAACGGAATTGATGGAGTGCATAAATTCTTGCGCAAATTCTGGAGATTATATTACAACCGCGAAGGGGCACTTGCGCTCAACGACCAAAAGGCTACCGACAAAGAGCTTAAGTCATTGCACAAGACAATCAAGAAGATCCGCGAAGATATTGAGAACTTCTCATTCAACACATCAGTTGCAGCATTTATGATCTGCTTGAATGAACTTGGCGAGTGTAACAAACGCGAGATAGCTGTGCCTCTTACGATACTTATTGCGCCATTTGCGCCACACATCGCCGAGGAGTTGTGGGAAGTAGCTGGCTGCGAGGGTTCGGTATTTGATGCCGAATATCCCGTGTGCGACGAGACTCTTTTGGTGGAGAGCGCATTCGAATATCCAGTTATGATGAATGGTAAGTTGCGCTTCAAACAAACTTACGACCTTGCGATGTCGCCAAAGGAGATCGAGGCAGATGTCCTCTCGAAGGAGGCAGCCCAAAAGTGGTTGGAGGGCAAAGCGCCCAAGAAGGTGATTGTTGTGAAGGGCAAAATTATAAATATCGTCTACTAATGAAAAATATCATAACCCTCCTAGCCGTTATAATAACAGCTATGGCACCACTTAAGGCTGAAAGCATCAGCTATGGTGAGGATGTGTGCATCACAATTTGGGACAACTCCACCGCGCCCCACTCCAATGGAGTGACGGAGAAAGAGAGCGAGCGTCGCCCAAATATTTTGCAAAATGTAACAACAGCCCAACTCCTAATTTATGAGGCGAAGGGCGAAAACAAAAGTGACCAAGCAGTTATTATTGCACCAGGCGGAGGTTATGTAATCCATGCAATGGATCGCGAAGGGTTCCTTATGGCTCAATGGTTTGCCGAGAATGGGATCACGGCGGCGGTACTTAAATATCGTTTCCCGAATTGCGTTGCCGAAGTTCCGATGGAGGATGCAGTGGAGGGTATAAGAGTTATGCGCACCCAAGCTGAAAGGTTTGGCTTTTCGGCAGACAAGGTAGGAATAGTTGGTTCATCGGCAGGAGGACACGCGGCGGCTGTTGTTTCGACAACCCCTGCAGATGATGCCAAGCCAAACTTCACAATCCTCTTCTACCCCGTGATTTCGAGCGAAGGGGGTGTGGGCGACAAAGGTTCATTCGACAGACTCATAGGCAAGGATCGCACCCAGGAGCAGACTGACGCATACTCTGCCGACAAGAGAGTGAGCGCCACTACCCCACCAGCGATTATGTTCCATTGCGACGACGATAAGATTGTACCTACATTAAATAGCACGCTCTACTATGGTGCACTCAAAGAGCATGGAGTTTCAGCATCGTTGCACATCTACCCATCGGGCGGTCACGGCTGGGGTATGAACGAGGTTTCGTTCCAAGATGAGTGGCGAGCGTCGCTACTCAAGTGGCTCAAAGAGCTAAACACAGAAAAAGAGAAAGAATAATTATATATAAGAAATGGCAGATAATTCAATACTACTTCGCCTTGATGGTCTAAAACTCAAGTACGAAGAGATGGGCGAGAAGCTCACCGACCCCGAAGTGATTTCGGATGTCAAACAATATATCCAACTCACCAAGGAGTATAAGGAGCTTAAACCAATCATCGAGACATCGGACAAATTCCGCACCGCACTAGCCAACCTCGCCGAGGCAAAGGATGTGTTGGCAAACGAGAAGGATGAGGAGTTCCGCGAGATGGCACGCGAGGAGATCAACACCCTCGAACCTGCATTGGAGCGTATGGAGGAGGAGATCAAATTGTTGCTTATCCCCAAGGATCCTCAAGATAACAAAAATGCAATTGTCGAGATCCGTGGCGGAACTGGTGGCGACGAGGCGGCAATCTTCGCAGGAGATTTGTTGCGTATGTATATGAAGTATGTCGAGACTAAGGGTTGGAAATACTCTATCACTTCGCAATCCGATGGTACTTCGGGCGGATACAAAGAGGTCGTGATGAAGGTTACGGGCGAGAATGTCTATGGAACAATGAAGTATGAGTCGGGTGTACACCGTGTTCAACGTGTGCCACAAACCGAGACCCAAGGACGTGTTCACACATCGGCAGCATCCGTGGCGGTGCTTCCCGAGGCTGAGGAGTTCGATATTGAGATCTCGATGAACGACATCCGCAAAGATACATTCTGTGCGTCAGGCCCAGGTGGACAGTCGGTCAACACCACATATTCGGCTATCCGTTTGACCCACATCCCATCGGGAATTGTGGTGCAGTGTCAAGATCAAAAGTCGCAGCTTAAGAACTTCGACAAGGCGTTCGAGGAGCTTCGCACGCGTGTCTTTAACTTGGAGTACTCTAAGTATTTGGACGAGATTGCATCTAAGCGCAAGACTCTCGTGTCGACTGGAGACCGCTCGGCAAAGATCCGTACATATAACTACCCACAAGGTCGTATCACCGACCACCGCATCAACTTCACGATCTATAACCTCTCGGCATTTATGGATGGCGACATCCAAGGGGTCATCGACCAATTGATCGTGGCAGAGAATGCAGAGCGACTCAAGGAGAGCGAATTATTATAGGAAAGCGGTAATTATGAAGTGGTTACTAATGATATTGTGTTCACTTATGGTCATAGATTCATCTATGGCTATAGGTGATCCACTTTTTATAGTCAATGGTCTGGAGGTCGAAAAATCGGAATTTGAGAGTCTGAGTCCAGAGATCTTAGATAGTATAACGGTTCTAAAGGATGTTGAATCGACAAAAGCTTATGGGTCTCGTGGTGATTATGGAGTGATCGTTGTCACCCTAAAGTGCGATACGCCACCAATCTTTTCGGAGGATATGAAATTCAGAAAATACCTCTACGAAAATATCAAATGGAGCGACAAGGAGTATTTGGCAACAGCACGCCTGAAATACAGACTCAAAGCTGATGGATCAATGAAACTCATAGAGATCGACAGCGATAATAAACGCTTCAAAAAGAGAGTCTTAAAGGCATTCGAAGCTGCTCCAAAATGGCTATCTCCTGCCATGAACATGGGCGAAGCCATCGAAATTGAGTGCATGGAGTATATCAGTTTACCTATAAGCAGATACCCTCCAAAAAGTAACATCTGGATCCGCTAAGATGGCAGAGTCACCCAAACATATAACCCTCAGCGAACTGCAGGTCTCAATATCGCAAACCCTTCGCGAGCGGTTTGCACTCCCCGTATGGGTAAGTGCCGAAGTGTCAGATATTAAGGTCAACTATTCAGGGCACTGCTACTTGGAGCTTATCGAAAAGGGCGAGAGCGACGGAGTGGCACGAGCACAAGCGCGAGCTGTGATTTGGCGCAACGCATACCCCCGAATTGTAGGATACTTCGAGGCGGAGAGCGGAGCGAAGTTGGAGCGAGGGGTTCGAGTATTGGTCAAAGTTGTGGTGAATTATCACGAACTTTACGGCTTGTCGTTACAAATCACCGACATAGACGCGACATACACCCTTGGCGACATGGAGCGCCAACGCCAAAAGACAATAGCACAACTCGAAAGCGATGGCGTGTGGGATATGAACCGCGAACAACCAATGCCAATGTTGGTGCAACGCATAGCGATTATTTCGAGCAGAACAGCGGCAGGTTATCAAGATTTTTGCAATGAGCTCGCGCGCGGAGGTTACCACTTCGAGGTGACACTCTTCGACTCGTTGATGCAGGGAACAGGTGCCGAGGATTCAATCGTCGACTCTCTTTGCGCCATTGCCGAGGTGGAGGAGAGGTTCGATGTGGTAGCGATAATCCGTGGAGGTGGATCCACGAGTGATCTTAACTGCTTCAATAGCTACCGATTATCGAGCTATGTTGCGCAGTTCCCATTACCCGTAATTGCAGGTATTGGACACGATAAAGATCAAAGCGTTGTGGATTTGGTGGCACAAGTGTCGCTCAAAACACCCACAGCGGTGGCAGGATGGTTTGTGGAAAGAAGTGCAAGTATCGACGCATGGTTAAATAGCGCAGCTGTTGCATTACACGACCTTGCAATATCATCGTCACGCAAATATGATGCTGATCTTCAACGCTTCGAGGCTGACCTTACATCGCTCACAGATCAATTTCTCACCAACTCGTCACAACATCTCACCATCACAGGTGAGACCCTAACAAATGAGAGCACATTATATATCACGCGCCAAAGTGAGAGACTAACCCACGCAATGGAGATTGTCGAGAGTCACTCCCCCGACAGACTTCTAAAGCTAGGTTTTTCATTGCTCCGCACGCTCGATACCCACAAAGCTATATCGTCGGCAAACGAACTAAAGATCGACGACCATATAGAGATCAAACTTAGCGATGGTGTGATTGGCGCGGTCATCACAGATTTTATTAGTCTCGAAAGTAATCGGGAGCAATAGATTTTTAGTTTTAAAAATCTCGATATAATTAATATAAAAAGCCAAAAACTAGAGTTTCACACATGCAACTCTAGTTTTTTAGTTTGTATTAGGTATATGCACACTCTTAGATTACCAATAATTGGTTATTGATAGATCAACAGTAAATAAGTTACTTTGCAGATGAAGATACTTTATTAACTTATTTAAATTTATTAATGACATGAAAGCAACAATAGTAGTCTATGGTTCAACAACAGGAACTTGTAACGAAATAGCTCAATCTATAGCCTCACAATTAGGAGTCGAAGCGATAGAGGTGACATCTTTGAACGAGGATGTAATAGCAGAAAATGACAATCTAATACTCGGAACTTCGACTTGGGGAGCAGGAGAGCTACAGGATGATTGGTATGACGGAATCAAAGTCCTTGAGAGTGCCGATCTTTCGGGTAAAACAGTTGCTCTATTTGGTTGTGGCGACAGCTCATCATATTGCGATACATTCTGTGATGGAATCGGCATTATATATGAGGCAGTGAAGGGTGCTGGAGCAACAGTTGTTGGCTCTGTAGCTACTGATGGGTACTCTTACGATGCCTCGACAGCAGAGGTCGATGGGGTGTTTGTAGGGTTACCACTCGACAATGACAATGAGTCATCAAAGACAGATAAGCGTATCGACGCTTGGATTAAATCAATAAAAGAGTTACTTTAATAACATTAAGTAGTGCAAAATAATTATTGCGATATTTTTCGTATTTTCTTTGGATAATTGGCAAATATTTCGTATATTTACTTCATAATCAGAGGTTTATATGAGATACATTATACTTTCGGAAAACGAGAAGAAACAACTTGAAGTGTTGTACAAGGATAGTGATAGCTGGGTTATTCGTCGTCGTTGTCAAGCATTATTATTATCTAACAAT
>JBCQUZ010000218.1:0-2229 GCA_047173645.1 Rikenellaceae bacterium | reverse complement strand
TGCCCCGACTCCTCAGATTTGCGCTCTAACTCGCTCCACGACTCGAAGGATCTGCCATAGATATTGCTGATATTGTTGCTATCAATGGTCTTAAACTCCAAACCATAAAGAGTATCTTCTCTCTCTGTTGGTATTGTCATTGGTAGCTCTGTGGTGAAGTCTTCGCCACTGTAACACTTCTTGTTTTTGTTGAAGTAGTGCCACTTGCCATCACGGAATAGGAAGATATGCCCCTCCTTCTCTTTGAGCTTGGATATATCCTTAATCTTGGCGATGTTACTACCTCGTGACATCTGACTATCACGAATGTTCGCAAGGCAGTGAATTGGATCATCAGTTCCTCCCACATTCTTGCCATAGGGCGATGGCGCAAGCTGAAAGAGGTTTCCCAACTTTATCAATGCCGATACCCTCTGTTCGTTGGGGTAAAATGTTGTAAGTAGAGATGTGAAACGATCTCTGAGGCAGATGGTGACGGTGATGTACTTCACATCGTTGCCCTCTAATTGTTGTGCTATAATCATATTGTGTTTATTTTTAATTGTTTAACTTACGACCTGTGAACCCCAAGAAATTCGGAGTTTCCCATTTTCATCCTTCTCCTTGGTAAAGAGCGAGTTGATGACTGAGGGGTCAATGTCGTACTCCTCGAATATCTCCGACTCCTCTTTCACTTCGCCAGCTTTAACAAACTCATTCAATCGCTCCTTTGTCAGAAGTAGCGACATTAAGTTTTGCTCGATAGAGTTCTCATAGGTTAGGAAGTAAACCCTACGTTTACCAACTGAATCGAGACGGATGAAACGGAAATAGAACTGCTCCATACGTGGGATATTCCATTGCAGCGACTCTAAGATTACATCCTCGCAGGTTGGCACATTTGCAGAGGATTTCAAGCTCTGTTGTGTGCATACCAAAATACCATCTGTTGTACTCTCAAACCTATCGAGTATCTTTTGGCGAGACTTGAACGGCACATCACCAGTCACCACAAACAATGCTCTTTCGGGGAACTTCTCAGCGAGGAACGTTGTGTACAGCTCAACGCCATCACGAGAGGTGCAACCGATAGCAACCTTACCTTTCAGGTCATACCTCAACATTCGCTCAATCTGCTTGGTTTTGTTTGGGTATTTGTCACCGTAATAACCCTCCATCGTGTGAGGTGTAGAACAGGCACGAATGAGTAGCTGAATCTTACGCACCAGATTGAGCTGAGACTCCTTTCTACTATCCTTGATTGGTGCAAAATAGAGGTGCATAATCTGACTGAACTCCTCCAAAATCTTCTTGTAAACAGCTCTCTCACCCTCGTGTGGCTCAACGTTGAGGTTAATTACCTCATACTTATCACCG
Source organism: Rikenellaceae bacterium (assembly GCA_047173645.1). GTDB lineage: Bacteria > Bacteroidota > Bacteroidia > Bacteroidales > Rikenellaceae > Alistipes. The sequence continues at coordinate 873 of JBCQUZ010000218.1, read as the reverse complement.
GCAAACTCCTTGAACTTACGAGTGATTATCGTTCTTGCGATAATACTTGCGAGATGGCTCTTATTGTAGACATCTTGGTTCTGTTTATCCATTCCAAAGACCGATGCTTTGCAGGGTGAGAAGCAGGATCTAAATAGATTTGCTCCACCTCGTACCGGGAATGGTCTACCATAATACTCATTGGTGTCCCAATCTATGCTACCATCTTTGGTTTGAGAATAAACCTTATCAGCGTAACAAACTAAGTTCGCTGAGTTGTTGTATAGTAGCTCAAATTGTGGGTACAATTCGTTTATACAATTTCTCGTGGTCGTTCCCGTTGCCAGCAACTTGTATTTAGCTCTACGAAAGACATTTAGCGAGTGTTGTGTTCTCTTTGATTTAGGGTTCGTAATCTCATCTGACTCATCGAATAGTAGGCAAATATTGTTTGAACGCTCCTTCATAAACCGTCTGAGAGGTGCAACCAACTCACCAATCATCGAGAGCGACACCAACACAAACATACCTTGCGGAACGTCTCTTAGATGCTCTGGCTTTGATGCGATGATATACTTCTCCTTGTGTCGTTGCATAAATGGTTCCCACGTTAGATGTATCGCAATCGCAGGTGCCAACACAACTGTATTTCGAGTATGGGGACGATGATATTTGCCATAGTGATAAGCTACAGCGGTCTTACCCGAACCCTGTTGCCAGTTAAGCAGCGCAAATTGTTTTTGGAATATTAGCCCCATATCCTTCTGCTGAAGGGGTGTGAACTTACACTTCTCCATCTTTGCATTGTAGAACCATAGCGACCTAATCTTTTGTCGGAGCTTTGGGTTCTGCTTCATCTTTGTGAATGGAGTCTGTTGCAGGATATATTCCTTT
>JBCQUZ010000050.1:0-15175 GCA_047173645.1 Rikenellaceae bacterium | reverse complement strand
GGAACTTAGTGTGAGGAGTGATTGAACCTGGCTTAGCAACAACCATACCACGCTTAACATCCTTCTTATCAAGACCACGCATCAAAAGACCTACGTTATCTCCAGCCTCACCTTGGTCAAGTAGCTTACGGAACATCTCAACACCTGTACATACAGAGTTAATAGACTTCTCCTCGATACCTACGATCTCAACTGGATCACCAACGTGGATGATACCTGTCTCGATACGACCTGTTACTACTGTACCACGACCTGTGATTGAGAATACGTCCTCTACTGGCATCAAGAATGGCTTCTCGTTCTCACGTGGAGGGATTGGAATATACTCATCAACAGATGCCATAAGCTCCATGATCTTCTCAACCCAAGTTGGCTCGTCGTTAAGACCACCAAGTGCAGAACCACGAATAACAGGAGCGTTATCGCCGTCGAACTCATACTTGCTAAGTAGGTCACGAACCTCCATCTCTACAAGGTCAAGCATCTCTGGATCATCAACCATATCACACTTGTTCAAGAAAACTACGATCTTAGGAACGTTTACCTGACGAGCCAAAAGTACGTGCTCGTTAGTTTGTGGCATAGGACCGTCAGTAGCAGCTACTACAAGGATAGCACCATCCATTTGTGCAGCACCAGTAACCATGTTCTTTACGTAATCCGCGTGACCTGGACAGTCAACGTGAGCGTAGTGACGGTTAGCAGTTTGGTACTCAACATGAGCTGTATTGATAGTGATACCACGCTCCTTCTCCTCAGGTGCGTTGTCGATAGAATCGAAAGAACGCTTCTCTGAAAGACCTGCATTTGCAAGTACGTTTGTGATCGCAGCAGTAAGAGTTGTCTTACCGTGGTCAACGTGACCGATTGTACCGATGTTTACGTGCGGTTTCGAACGGTCGAATTTTTCTTTTGCCATAGTAGTAAAATATTTTAATTCTTATAAAAATTACACTTAATTTAACGTCTTTCGACTCAAATATGTTCTGTCTGCCGACCTATCAGCAGACAAACGAGCAACACAAACCTTGTTTATCCTTTAATCGGATTAACGATGCTTGCATCACACGCATATCTTAGAGCGGAAGACGAGGCTCAAACTCGCGACCCTTAGCTTGGAAGGCTAATGCTCTATCAACTGAGCTACTTCCGCAAATAACCTTAACATGGGTTTGTACTTAATATAATCGAGGACACCTATCCAGGGCAACCCTTATCGAAAATATCGACAGCGCACAAATCACAATCCTTGGCTGATCTTATGAGTGGGAAGTGATGGATTCGAACCACCGTAAGCGTAAGCTAGCAGATTTACAGTCTGCCCCATTTGGCCACTCTGGTAACTTCCCATCAATACATTTCGTAGAGCCGATGGAGGGATTCGAACCCCCGACCAGCTGATTACAAATCAGCTGCTCTGGCCAACTGAGCTACATCGGCGTATTGATCTAGTATCGGATTGCAAAGGTATGAATAAATTTTTAATTTCCAAATTTATTTCACTCTTTTTTGAAAAAAGTTTTTTTTCAGAGTTTATAAATCATTTCACACCTCCACTCAAAGAACTCGTTGATCTTGTAGTTTGCTTCGCTTGCGAATAACTCCCTACTGAAATCGGTTGCAAATATAGCACTCTTTTTTGAATTAGAAAATAGATTTGCACTTTTTTTTAATAAAAATTGCAAAAAACAGCTTTTTTTAGACATTTTATACTTTTTCGAACGCTATAATATGGATTACGGTATCAATTTGTGGCTCTATGACCAAATTTGAGTGGGTCGCAAAAACTAAATAGAACTGTAGATTTTTGGCTATTTTGCTGATGAAATATCTTTATATGTGCAATGTTTTATAAAAATTATTCGAACTATGGCATCAATCTTTTTTTTGATGGTGTATCATATTGTGTATCGTTCGGGCTTTATATAATGTTATAGAGGTGTTGCAAATCTTCGATTTGCCGCCCTCCTGCACACTTTTGGGAAAAGTGCTTTTTTAGGAGGGGAGGGTGTGAGAGGCTGGACTGACTCCGTCGGGCGGGGTGCTCCCCGCGGAGCTACCTTATATTGTTGTTGGTGACGTGAACAAAAAAGAGTGACCCCAAAAAGGATCACTCTTTAAATATAAATCTCGCTCTAAAGCGAATTTATTACATCTTACGTCCGACGTTAGTCTTAGATGCTCCACCCTTAGCAGCCGATGCAGCCTTAGCTGATTGGTGTGCCATTGGCTTTGCCTTCTTCTCTGCTACAACAGTTGCATCCTCTACAGCATCTGTAGATTTAGCCTTACTGCGCGAACGACGAGTCTTAGGCTTAGCCTCAGCTGATACCTCAGAAACCTTACCGAAAGTGTATGAGTCGTTGAAATCAACGAACTCGATGATACACATCTCAGCAGCATCTCCCAAACGGAAACCAGTGCGAAGAATACGTGTGTAACCTCCTGGGCGATCAGCAACCTTAGGAGCGATCGTACGGAACAACTCGGTAACAGCCTCTTTTTGCTTGAGGTATGAGAATACTGTACGACGTTGGTGCGTAGTATCCTCTTTAGACTTAGTTACCAACGGCTCGATATACATCTGTAGAGCCTTAGCCTTAGCAACAGTGGTCTCGATGCGCTTGTGCTCGATAAGCGATGATGCCATGTTAGCCAACATTGCCTTGCGGTGACCTCTTTGTCTACCAAGGTGATTGAATTTCTTATTGTGTCTCATTTAATTAATCTTTATCAAGTTTGTAGATAGATACATCCATGCCGAATTTGAGGTTAAGCGATGTAAGCAACTCATCGAGCTCCGTGAGTGACTTCTTACCGAAGTTACGGAACTTCAACAAATCATTACGGTGAAGTCTCACCAAATCACCTACCGTATCAACATCAGCAGCCTTAAGGCAGTTGAGTGCACGCACGCTAAGATCTTGATCCGAAAGTTTGGTCTTGAGTAGTTGACGCATGTGTAGTACATCCTCATCAAACTCCTCAGCTCCATTTGCTTCATCCATATTCACGGTGATCTTCTCATCCGAGAATAGCATAAAGTGTTGAATCAAAATCTTTGCAGCCTCCTTCAACGCCTCCTTAGGGTGAATTGAGCCATCAGTAGTAATCTCCAAATTCAACTTCTCGTAGTCGGTTCTTTGCTCTACACGGTAATCCTCGATCGAATACTTCACATTCTTAATAGGAGTGTGAATAGAATCGATTGGAAGAGTTCCAAATTCGCAATCCGATGGAGCGTTCTCCTCTGAAGGAACATATCCACGACCCTTACCTATCGTAAGGTTAATTTGCATTTTGGTTCCTGGAGCAAGGTGACAGATCACCAAATCAGGGTTCAAAACCTTGAATGATGACAAAAAGTTAGAGATATAACCAGCCGTCAACTCCGTAACACCCGCAACGTTTACAGATACCGTTTCGGCATCCTCACTCTCGACTGTACGTATGAAACGAACTTGCTTTAGTTTTAGCACGATGTCAATCATTCCCTCCATCACACCTGGGACAGCAGCGAACTCATGATCCACGCCGGCAACCTTAACCGTAGTTATTGCGTAACCCTCCAATGAAGAGAGCAAGATACGACGCAAGGCGTTACCTATGGTCATACCAAAACCAGGCTCCAAAGGACGAAACTCAAACTTTCCGAACGATGAGCTCGATTCGAGCATAATCACCTTTTCAGGTCTCTGAAATGCTAATATTGCCATAATTATTGATTTGTTGTGTTATTACTACTTAGAGTACAACTCGACGATGAGCTGCTCCTTGATGTTCTCGGGGATCTCCTCACGCTCAGGACGTTGCAAGAACTTTCCTGATAGTGATGCTCCATCCCACTCCAACCATGCGTAGCGACTCTTCGAACCACCCATTAGCGATGCAGCAATAACCTCCAAACTCTTCGACTTCTCGCGAACCGAGATAACGTCTCCGATCTTCAACGAATATGAAGGGATGTTTACTACGCCACCATTCACACAGATGTGACGGTGAGACACCAATTGACGTGCAGCTGCGCGTGTTGGTGCAATACCCAAGCGATACACAACGTTATCCAAACGGCACTCCAAAAGTTTCAACAAGTTCTCACCTGTGATACCTCCCATACGCGATGCCGACTCGTATGTGCGCGAGAATTGCTTCTCCAACAAACCGTAAGTTGCCTTAGCCTTTTGCTTCTCGCTAAGTTGCTCGCCATACTCAGATACTTTCTTACGCTTGCGAGCTAGACCATGCTGTCCTGGAGGATAGTTTCTCTTCTCTAGTGCTTTATCAGCTCCGAAGATCGCCTCACCAAACTTTCTGGCAATTTTTGTTTTAGGTCCTATATATCTTCCCATTGTCTTAACAAATTTAAAAAATTGTAATTGTTCATGTTATCTGCTTAAATGCAAGTTGGGATCCCCCAATTATCACTCTCCACAGACCCGTCATAACTCCCCTTAGAGATTATACACGACGACGGTTTGGGGCACGACATCCGTTGTGTGGAAGTGGAGTAACATCGATGATCTCCATCACTTCGATTCCAGCACCGTGGATTGTACGAACTGCTGATTCGCGACCAGCACCTGGACCCTTAACATAAACTTTGACTTTGCGCAAGCCCATATCATAAGCAACCTTAGCGCAATCGGCAGAAGCGGTCTGTGCAGCATATGGAGTGTTCTTCTTAGAACCACGGAATCCCATCTTACCTGCTGATGACCAGCTAATCACATCGCCAACCTCGTTGGTGATAGTGATGATAACATTGTTAAATGTTGAGTGAACATATACCATGCCCTGTGCTCCAACCTTAACAACTTTCTTTTTAACTGTTCCAGTTTTCTTTGCCATAACTTTTGTCTATTACTTAGTTGCCTTTTTCTTGTTAGCGACTGTCTTTTTGCGTCCCTTACGTGTACGTGCGTTGTTCTTTGTTCCTTGTCCACGAACTGGGAGACCAATACGGTGACGGATTCCACGGTAACAACCGATATCCATCAATCGCTTGATATTGAGCTGTACTACAGAACGACATTCACCCTCGACCTTGATGCCCATAGAGGCAATGGTGTTACGGATGGCTGCGATCTGATCGTCATTCCAATCATCTGTTTTGAGGTCGTAGCTGATGCCTGCCTCGTCGAGAATTTTTTGAGAGGTGCTACGACCGATACCATAGATATAGGTCAAAGCGATCTCGCCTCTCTTATTTTTTGGTAAATCTACACCGACTATACGTGCCATAAATTCTTTGTCTTTAAAATTTTAACGTCTAAAATTAACCTTGGCGCATTTTAAACTTAGGATTCTTTTTGCAGATCACGTAAAGTTTTCCTTTACGGCGAACGATCTTACAATCCTCGCTTCTCTTCTTGATTGATGCTTTTACTTTCATGATTTTTGAAGCAATCTTTATTTGTACCTAAATGTGATACGACCCTTACTCAAATCATAAGGTGTCATCTCAACTTTTACTTTGTCTCCAGGAAGAATCTTGATATAGTGCATCCTCATCTTTCCCGAAATATGGGCTGTGATAACATGTCCGTTATCTAACTCAACTCGAAACATTGCGTTACTCAACGCTTCGATAATTGATCCATCCCTTTCAATAGCAGTCTGTTTTGCCATAGAGCTTTAATATTGAGCTTTAATTATTTAATGCTTGATATATAATATCATAATCTGTCAAAATATCGGGACCATTCTTTCCCACTGCCACCGCAAATTCGAAGTGTGCCGAGGGTTTGCGATCCTTTGTGCGGACAGTCCAACCGTCACTCTCAAAGACAACCGCCTTGGTTCCCATATTTATCATCGGTTCTATACAAAGCACCATTCCCTCTTTAAGGAGTGGCCCTCTGCCTCGTGCTCCGTAGTTTGGAACGCCTGGGGCTTCGTGCATTTTCCGCCCACAACCATGTCCTTCTAACTCGCGAACCACGCCATAACCAAAGCGCTCTGCCCACTCTTGGACAGCTGAGGATATATCGCCTACGCGATTTCCTACTTTGGCTTGCTGAGTACCTTTGTAAAGAGCCTCTTTGGTGACTTCGAGAAGTTGCTTAACTTCATCGGCAATCTCCCCCACGGCAAACGTATATGCCGAATCACCAACAAACCCCTTTAAAAATGTACCACAATCTACCGATACTATATCCCCATCTTTGAGGATCTTTTTCGACGACGGAATACCATGTACAACTTGATCGTTTACCGACACACACAGCGTCGCAGGAAAACCTTGGTAACCCAAGAATGCTGGAACTGCTCCATGTGAGCGGATAAAATCCTCCGCTATACGATCCAACTCTAAAGTTGAAACTCCCGCTTTGATATTGCGACCAACCTCCGCGAGCGTCTTGCTCACTAGGATGTTGTTCTCTCTCATCAACTCGATCTCTTCTGCCGTCTTTATATATATCATATCTCTGTGGTAAAACTATTAGTAGCGACCTTGAATACGTCCAGTCTTCATAAGACCATCATAGTGACGCATTAGAAGATAACTCTCAATCTGCTTTAGAGTGTCAAGAACAACACCCACCATAATCAACAACGATGTACCTCCATAGAAGTAAGCAAACGCTTGTTGAATGTTCAAGAATCTCATAGCGATAGCTGGCAAAATTGCAACGATAGCCAAGAAGATTGAACCTGGAAGTGTGATTCGAGTCATAACTGTGTCGATGTAGCTCACGGTTTGTTTACCTGGCTTTACACCTGGGATAAATCCACCATTACGCTTCATGTCGTCAGCCATGCTTTGAGGGTTTACGATAATTGCGGTGTAGAAGTATGTAAACGCAACTACCAAAACTGCAAGTGTGAAGTTGTACCAAAATCCTGTCATGTTCGAGAATGCGCCCGCAAAGTTTGGAGCGATATTAACAAACAACATTGGGATAAACATCAAGGCTTGAGCAAAGATGATAGGCATAACATTTGCCGCATTCATCTTTAATGGGATGTATTGACGCACACCACCATATTGCTTGTTACCTACGATACGCTTCGCATATTGCACAGGAATCTTACGGACAGCTTGCACAAGTGCAATTGTTGCCATGAAAACCAAGAAGAGTAATACCAACTCCACAATCAACATGATGGCACTACCATCAGCTGTTTGGAAACGAGCATTAACCTCCGCCAAGAAAGCGTGTGGCAAACGAGCGATGATACCAATCATGATGATTAGCGACACTCCATTACCAATACCCTTGTCGGTGATCTTCTCTCCCAACCACATCACAAACATCGTACCTGCAATCAAAATGGTTGTAGCATAAGCCACAAAACCAAATGAGTTACCATAAACGAACGCTGTTGGCACTTGGTGGTAAAGGTTAGCAACATAGGCTGGACCTTGAAGCACAAGTACTCCGATGGTCAAGAACCTAGTCCACTGATTCATTTTGCGGCGACCACTCTCACCCTCCTTCTGCATCTTTTGGAAGTAAGGCACCATCATGCCCAACAACTGAATGATGATCGAAGCGGTGATATATGGCATAACTCCCAATGCGAAAATCGCAGCATTACCAAATGCACCTCCAGAGAATACGTTGAGCAGACCTAAAAGACCATTGCTATCCATCTGGCTGGCAAATGCCGACCCCTCGCCCAAAGCGTTAGGGTTAATTCCGGGAATTACCACAAAACTACCAAGACGATATATAAGGAGAAGACCCAATGTGTAGATTACACGATTGCGAAGCTCCTCAATCTTATATATATTCTTGATTGTCTCGACTACTTTTTTGTTGGTCGCCAAGATCGCCGCAACAACGGCAAAGATGACTGCAACAATAATATAAGTATTCATTTTTTTCGGTTTTTATGTGAACCTACAATTTTTCAACTTGACCGCCTGCAGCTACGATAGCAGCCTCAGCGCTCTTCGAGAATGCGTGAGCAGTAACACTCAACGCCGATGTTACCGCTCCGTTACCAAGGATCTTAACTTTGTCTTTGCGTTGAGCAAATCCAGCCTCGATCAAGGTCTCGATTGTGATAACTGTAAGTGACTTCTTAGCTGCCAACTCCTCTAGTGCCGAGATGTTGATTGCCTTGAACTCCACACGGTTGATGTTGGTAAAACCAAACTTAGGAAGACGACGTTGAAGTGGCATCTGACCTCCCTCGAAGCCCAACTTACGTGAATATCCCGAGCGTGACTGAGCACCCTTGTGACCACGTGTTGCTGTACCTCCGTGTCCTGATCCTGCACCACGACCGATACGCTTTTCGTGGTGTGTTGAACCCTTTGCGGGTTTTAGATTATTGAGTTCCATATCTTAAAACTTCTTTTAATAGGGTTAATAATTATTTAACCTCCTCGACCTTCACGAGGTGCTTTACACGCTCGATCATTCCTTTGATGATAACTGAATCGTCGTGCTCTACGCTTGAGTTAACCTTCTTTAGTCCCAAAGCATCGAGGTTTGCGAGCTGACGCTTGCTTGCGCCACAACGGCTCTTTAGCTGAGTGATTTTCAATCTTGCCATTTTCTTAATTCAGATTAACCGTTAAACACCTTCTTCATTGAGATTCCACGAGCTTGAGCTACTGTATAAGCGTCGCGCAACTCGCACAATGCTCCTACTGTAGCCTTAACCAAGTTGTGTGGGTTCGATGAACCCTTACTCTTAGCCAAAACGTTGTGGATACCTACTGACTCCAATACTGCACGCATCGCACCACCTGCGATGATACCTGTACCAGGAGCTGCTGGACGGATCATAACCTCTGATCCGCTATAACGCATCTCTTGCTTGTGAGGGATTGTTCCGTTGATAATTGGAATTTGAACTAGGTTCTTCTTTGCATCCTCGATTCCCTTAGAAATCGCAGTTGTTACCTCAGATGCCTTACCTAGACCATAACCTACAACGCCGTTCTCGTTACCTACTACTACGATTGCAGAGAAGGTAAAGGTACGACCACCCTTCGTTACCTTAGTAACACGTTGGATGCTCACGAGCTTATCCTTAAGCTCTAGGTCGCTTGTACGTACTTTCTTCATGTTGCTATTTGACATATTCGCTTAGAATTTAAGACCACCCTCACGAGCGGCATCTGCTAAAACTTGAACTCTTCCGTGATAAAGATAACCGTTACGGTCGAAAGCCACAGTGCTGATACCCTTTGCTAGAGCGCGCTCTGCTGCCAACTTTCCTACCTTTGCAGCGACATCTTTCTTGTTCTCACCTGCTGACTCTGCAGCCAACTCCAATGACGAAGCGGTTGCCAAAGTTACTCCAGCTTGGTCATCGATAAACTGTACGTAGATCTGCTTGTTGCTACGAAATACAGTCATGCGAGGAGTAGTTGCTGTACCGCTAACGATCTTGCGGATACGCATCTTGATTCTCGCTCTTCTTTCTATCTTAGTTAATGACATACTTGACTACTGTTTTATTATTTTGCACCTGCTGACTTACCTGCCTTACGACGGATTTGCTCGCCTACGAAACGGATACCCTTACCCTTATATGGCTCTGGCTTACGCAATGAACGGATCTTTGCTGCTACTTGACCTACAAGTTGCTTGTCGATGCTCGACAAAGTAACGATTGGGTTTCCCTTCTTCTCTGTTACGGCTGTTGCCTTGATCTCTGAAGGAAGCTCAACGTGAATATCATGTGAATAACCCAAGCTAAGAATCAAAACTTGACCCTTCATTTCAGCCTTAAAACCTACTCCGACCAACTCTTGCTTAAGCTCGAATCCCTTAGATACTCCAACAACCATGTTGTTGATAAGCGCGCGATACAAACCGTGCATTGAACGGTGACGTGGTTGGTTTGTTGGGCGACTCAACAAAACCGCAGGAATTTCCTTTTGGCTCTCTTTGTCGGTTGTTGTACCAACTTCTACTGTGATGTCTGAATCAACTTTTTGACTCAGTGTCCCAAGAGGCCCTTTCACACTTACTACATTGCCGGCAGCAACCTCTACAGTTACGCCAGCTGGTAAGATTACAGGTGATTTACCAATTCTTGACATTGTTTAAAATCTTTTGATAATTAAAAAAATTGATGACTACCAAACGTAGCACAATACCTCTCCACCTACGTTCTCTTTACGAGCTTGAGAATCGATCATGATTCCCTTTGAGGTAGATACGATAGCGATACCCAAACCATTCATCACGCGTGGCATCTCCTCTACCGAAGAGTATTGACGCAAACCTGGACGGCTCACACGCTTAAGGTTCTTGATTGCATTTACTTTTGTTTGTGTATTCCACTTTAGCGCGATCTTGATAGTTGAGAATCCCTTCTCATCCTTGTCGAACTTGTAAGCTAGAATGTAACCTTGCTCAAAGAGGATCTTAGTCATCGCCTCTTTAATTTTTGAGCCAGGAGCTTCAACCACCTTGTGGTTGGCTTTCACTGCGTTTCTAATTCTGGTTAGAAAATCCGCGATTGGATCTGTCATAATGAATTAAAAGTTTAAATTAATAAATTAAAATAATTAGTTGACTCTCAGAAGATTAACCCCCATCGAGCGTATCACTATCTCGTGATTTCGCACTTAATAGCCGACAAAGATAAATATAATTATTGAAAAATCAATGGTTTATGGCATTTATTTTCAAATAATTACGTGTAGGTTTCTGTGATTGCAAACCTGTGGTTTGCCACCCTCCTGCGCACTTTTTTGCAAAAGTGCTTTTTTAGGAGTGTCGGGCGCTAAAGTGAGGGGACTGCCTAACGCCGGCGGGCGGTGCGAGCCGCACGGGCGGAGATGCTGCGCATCTTTACATTATATAAATGCAAAAATGTTGGCTCGTTTGCCAACATCATACAACAATCCAACATCGGATCTCCCCGACATCAAATCAAGCTCCACCACCACTGGGCACAGCTATTTAGTATGAGGAGCAAACTCTTTCGCCTTCGTCGGCACGGGCAATCTCTCCAACGAGCCACCCTCAAAGTTGAACCTTTAAGTTATAAAGCAGGTGGAGAAGTATAAAAATACCCTCCACCCACATTAACTATATTTTCCGAAGCAATCCCCCAAGAGACCACCTCTCACTGACCCTTTTGTCCGATTTGTTCGTTAGTTTTGGTGCTTCGCGAGCATTTTTAACCGGAGCGTACTAAAGTACGTGAGGATTAAAAAGCGCAGAGAAGTGCCAAAAATGGTGCGCAATACAAGTTCGAAAAGACTACCAGCTTGCCTTCTTTACTCCAGGAATCAAACCGTTTGATGCCATCTCACGGAATTGAATACGGCTAATACCGAACAAACGCATATATCCCTTTGGACGACCAGTGATCTTACAACGGTTGTGCTGACGGATAGGGTTCGAGTTGCGAGGCAACTTCGAGAGAGCAATCCATGCCTCCTCGTGATCCATATCTCCTGCCTTAACCTTAGCTGCGATCTCCTCACGCTTGTGAGCGTAACGCTTTGCAAGATTCTCACGCTTTACCTCGCGTGCTTTCATTGACTCTTTTGCCATAGCTTATTGGTTCTTTTTAGCGTTCTTAAATGGAAGACCGAAAGACTTCAAAAGAGCATAACCCTCCTCGTCTGTCTTTGCAGTTGTAACGAATGTAATCTCCATACCGAAGATCTTAGTGATCTTGTCGATGTCGATCTCTGGGAAGATGATTTGCTCTGTGATACCCAAAGTATAGTTACCTTGACCGTCGAACTTATCGTTGATTCCCTTGAAGTCACGTACACGTGGCAAAGCTACTGCTACCAAACGCTCCATGAACTCATACATACGATTAGCGCGCAATGTAACACGTACACCGATTGGCATACCCTTACGCAACTTAAAGTTTGAGATGTCCTTACGAGACTTTGTTTGCACTGCCTTTTGACCAGTGATAGTTGTCAACTCTGCTTGAGCGATGTCAATCAACTTCTTGTCAGCAACTGCTTGACCCATACCTTGATTGATTACGATCTTCTCCAATTTGGGACACTCCATAACGCTTGAGTACCCAAACTCCTTCATAAGTGCAGCTACGATCTGCTCCCTATATTGTGTTTTAAGTGTTGGAACGTATGCCATTATTTGATCTCCTCCCCTGATTTTTTAGCGTAACGAACTAATTTACCATTTGCATCTAGCTTACGACCGATACGAGTTGGCTTGCCACTCTTAGGGTCGATAACTTGCAAATTCGAGATGTGAATCGCTGCCTCTTGCTCTACGATTCCACCTTGGGGGTTCTGTGCGTTAGGCTTTTGAGCCTTCTTCACCATGTTTACTCCCTCGACAATTGCACGCTCCTTCTCTGTATCAACAGACAAGACCTTGCCTTGTTGACCACGGTTGTTACCTGCATTGACGAAAACCAAGTCCCCCTTCTTTATATGTAATTTTGACATATTCGAAATGTTTTTTTATTAATTACAATACCTCTGGTGCCAATGAGATGATCTTCATATATTGGTCACGCAACTCACGAGCTACAGGGCCAAAGATACGAGTACCACGCATCTCACCTTGGTTGTTAAGGAGCACCACGGCATTGTCGTCGAAACGAATATACGAACCGTTAGGTCGTCTAATCTCCTTGGATGTTCTTACTACTACCGCCTTTGAAACGGTACCTTTCTTTACGTCGCCTGATGGTGATGCACTCTTTACAGATACCACGATCTTATCGCCTACTGAGGCGTAACGACGTCCTGTGCCTCCAAGTACACGGATACAAAGAACCTCCTTTGCACCGCTGTTGTCAGCTACTGCGAGTCTACTTTCTTGTTGTATCATGACTATTTAGCTCTTTCTATAATTTGTACTAATCTCCAACATTTTGTCTTGCTGAGTGGGCGAGTCTCCATAATGCGAACTGTATCACCCTCTCTTAGGGTCTCGTCCAATGACTCTGCAACGAATTTTGTTGTCTTGTTCACGAACTTACCGTAAATTGGATGCTTCACCTTACGTGCTACCGCAACAACGATGGTCTTCTCCATCTTTGTACTGACAACTACCCCAATACGCTCTTTTCTAAAATTTCTTTCCATAGTGGTAATTAACATTTAGCGTTTTTTTGACGCAGAACTGTCAGCATACGAGCTATCTCTCTGCGAGCTTTTTTAATAATTGAGGGGTTTTCAATTGGCGATACTGCGTGTTGAATCTTCAACTTCGAAAGCTGCGCTTTCTCTACTTCGATTCTCTCTTGCAGATCCTTCACTGAAAGTTCCTTTATTTCTGCACTTTTCATCTTTTTCTCCTTAGATTGATGTTTCAACGTAATCACGTCTTACAATGAATTTGGTCGTAATTGGCAACTTTTGTGCTCCCAATCGAAGTGCCTCTTGAGCGATCTCCAAGGGTACTCCCTCGGCCTCAAACAAGATGCGTCCTGGGGTAACTGGCGCAACGAATCCCTCTGGATTACCCTTACCCTTACCCATACGTACCTCGGCTGGCTTCTTGGTAATTGGTTTGTCTGGGAAGATGCGGATCCATAGTTGACCCTCACGCTTCATGTGACGAGTGATTGCCTGACGTGCTGCCTCGATCTGACGACCTGTGATCCATGCAGTCTCTAGTGCCTTGATTGCGAACGAACCGTATGCAAGTTGATTACCTCTTTGAGCTAAACCTCTCATACGACCTTTTTGCATTCTTCTAAATTTGGTCTTTTTTGGCTGTAACATTTTTCTGTTGCTTTAAAAGGTTCTACTTGCTATTGTTGTTACGACGCTTACGGTTTTGACCTCCACCTCTACGGTCTTGGCGACGATCGTTACCTCCTTGTTGACCACCTTGAGCTGATGCTCCTGCGATCTCGAAAAGGTCACGCTTTCCGTAAACGATTCCTTGACAGATCCAAACCTTGATACCCAAGATTCCAACCTTTGTCAAAGCCTCTGTTAGAGAGTAATCTACATCTGCACGGAATGTATGCAATGGAATACGTCCCTCCTTCATAGTCTCTGAGCGAGCCATCTCAGCTCCACCTACACGACCAGAAATTTGAACCTTGATTCCCTCTGCTCCCATACGCATTGTAGATGCGATAGTAGTCTTTACTGCACGACGGAATGATACACGACCCTCCAATTGGCGAGCTATATTACGACCAACGATTGTTGCATCAACCTCTGGACGCTTGATCTCGAAGATGTTGATTTGAACCTCCTTACCAGTAAGTTTCTTCAACTCCTCCTTCAACTTGTCAACCTCTTGACCACCCTTACCAATAATGATACCTGGGCGAGCTGTAGAAACCGTTACAGTAACTAGCTTCAAGCTTCTCTCGATAATGATCTTCGAGATACTTGCCTTAGCCAAACGAACTTCCAAGTATTTACGGATCTTTGCATCCTCTACTAACTTCTCTGAGAAGTCACGACCACCAAACCAGTTAGAGTCCCAACCCTTGATGATACCAAGGCGGTTTGATATTGGATTTACTTTTTGTCCCATTGCTTACTGTTTTTCTACGGTTACCAATTTGTCAACTACGATAGTTACGTGGTTCGAACGCTTGCGGATACGGTGTGCACGTCCTTGTGGAGCGGGCTGAATACGCTTTAACATTCTACCTCCGTCTACGAAGATCTCTTTTACGCATAGCTTTGTATCTTCCAACTTCTCGCTAGGGTTCTTAGCTTCCCAGTTTGCGATAGCTGAACGCAAAAGCTTCTCCAAGCGGATAGATGCCTCCTTCTTTGAGTAACGAAGGATACCCAATGCGCGGTTGATCTCAACACCACGGATGATGTCAGCAACCAAACGCATTTTGCGTGGAGACGTAGGGCAGTCACGCAGAATAGCCATTGCTTTCTGCTTCTTCTCGGCCTTGTATTGAGCGGCCATATTTGATTTTCTTGCACCCATTTCTTAACTATTTTTTTCTGTTACCACCATGACCACGGAAGTTACGTGTAGGGGCAAACTCTCCGAGTTTGTGACCTACCATATTCTCTGTAACATACACTGGAATAAATTTGTTTCCATTGTGTACTGCGATAGTTTGACCCACGAAATCTGGTGAGATCATACTCGCGCGTGACCAAGTCTTTATTACGGACTTCTTATTGCTCTCAGCTTGTGCTACTACTTTAGCATCCAACTTTGGGTCAATGAATGGTCCTTTTTTTAATGAACGGCTCATTTAAGTACTCTATTTAATTATTTTTTCTTCTTTGAAATAATAAACTTAGAGGTCGTTTTCTTAG
>JBCQUZ010000217.1:0-2295 GCA_047173645.1 Rikenellaceae bacterium | reverse complement strand
TGTGATTTTGCATTTAGCCATACAGGTTGGCTATCTGAGATTTTTGACTGTGTAGATTCTATTCTTAACCCTAAAGAGGATAACGATGGCGAGTAACACAGTATATATAACCGTTCGCCTCGACATAGAGAATGAGAAGGTAAACGAAATCACTGCCGATGATATTGATAATATTATTAGCGAAATGGATTATGAATTTAAGAACTCTGGCGACTTTCAGATAGTCGATACAGAGATTTGTGGAATTAACGAATAACAACAATGAAGATAGGAAGATATAATTTAGAACTCAGACAATTCAAGCACGTTGAATCTCTCTCAGAGGAGACCGAATGTTTCACAGCCGAGCTATATGTTAATGGGGTGAAGTTTGCCTCGTGTCGCAATCGTGGTCAAGGTGGTCCAACAGATATTGACCCATACCCAGAGCACAGAGGGTTGGAGGGTGAAATCATAGAGTATTTGAAGACTCAACCCAAACATAAGTATGGCGAGTATGAACTTGACCTCGACTTAGAACTGGTGGTAGATTTGATGGTAGAAGAGTCAATTAATGCCAAAGTAAAGCGCAAACTCACCAATCAATGTAAAAAAGCACTACTCTTTGAAACACCCAATGGTGTTATATATAGTGTAAAGTGGAAAAATGCTGACATCGCAAAGTTGCGCAGCTCTCGAAATGGTATTCAGTCTATGGTAGAGGTAATAGAAAGGGAGACTGCCAAAGATGCCAAACTCCTCAACTTGAATGTATCACTTGAAATGCTGAAAGGGCTACTACAATGAGAAAAATAACGAAAGGCGTAAAAGTCTACTGGAATGACCCAGTGGAAATATCATCTGGAGTGTATGAGATATTATCAGACTACACCCTTGAGAGTGACAAAGACGACACCCCTATACTAATAGGTAATGGCAACTCTGAATTGGAGGTCTTTGTTTGGGAGTTGGAGTTTGAGACCAAAGTGGTATTCAGACAACTTAATGAAACTGGTGAAACAGTGGCTCTATTCCCAGAGATGGTTTGGGGTACATCGACAGACATCGCATATTATATGCACGTAGGACAACACGGATCTGGTGACTATGATTGGTTCATTGCCAACTCCAAACCCTCAACCGAGCAAGAGTATAAAGAGCTTCTCGATGAGCTAACAAATCAAGTAGGCTACCACAACCTACTAATAATGAAAAAATGCAGACCTAAATTTTAAATGCTATGGAACTTAAATCAAAAATTGACCAAATGTTTGCCGACTATGTTTTGGCTAATGGTAACGAACCTCAATATGCACAGTGTACTGTAATGTACTTAGACGACAAGACAACATTCGATTGTGCAATCTCCCTAACAGGAATCATTGAGAATGACGAAGATGATGACAATGCCTTTTTCTATGTCGACTCCCTCAACGACCTTAGGGGTCTAACAGAAGAGGGCTGTGAGGAGTTTATCATCACAGATTGTATTGAGTTTTACAGCTTATAGAGCACAAAAGATTAAGAGATATGAACTATCATAAAAAATTAGAAGACCTCCGCAAAGAGATAATTGCAGAACTAACCAGCATCACAGACCGACCAGAGGGTTGGTTGCCTCATACAGTATATGTAGAACAAGAGGGAGTGGATAATCAAGGACGTGGCGTTCCAGTCTATACCGAGTATAAACTTCTCGACTTCTTTCCTGATGGAGAATGTGAGTTGCTGAATGTTGCACTGAATGAAGTAGAGCCTGGAGGTCTATGTGAAATAGAGATTGAATGGCTCATCACCGTACTTAATTACTATGGCGACATAACTGGCGTAATAACTGAGGACGACCCTAACGAGAGGATAACAGATGAGCGATAAAAGATTACTAACACGACGAGAGTGGAGTGTACAGGGTACGTGGTATGCTCCACTGTACCACCTGAGAGATAACTTCAATAGCGTGGTTTACTGCGAACACTCCAACACCACAAATAGCGCAGGTGATTGGGAGGGTGTAATGCTCCAGAGGCTGGGAAACAGAGTCTACGCCATACCATTCTGCCAAGAGAATAATCACCCCAACAAAGGCTTTACAGTGAACACCCTCGATGTACTTGTAGAGTATAAAGTAGCAAAAGAGTTCACCGATTACCGTGAGCTATTCGAGAAAACAGTAAATTTAATTTATAACTAAGTAGGGTAAAATAATTATTGGTGTGTTTTTAAGAGTGCTATTGGAGATGAGATTTTTTGCTATTGAATTGAAAATATAGTGGTTCTATACTGAAATTTAATAGTGAAAAATATCGCTCCTCAGAG
>JBCQUZ010000216.1:0-2332 GCA_047173645.1 Rikenellaceae bacterium | reverse complement strand
TATAACTCACCGCTGTATGGAGCGCAATTTGGCGGCTATACTGCATCTGCTTATCTGCATATATATTGCAGAGCTGTTGGAAATATAGCCCCAATATATCGCCCTCTGATACCCCCTCTATGAGTGAGTTGTTATAACCAAATATGTTCCATGTATTGTTGTCGATATATGGATATAGCTCCGTTGCAAAGTCGAGATCCATTCGGCACTCGATATACTCAAAATCCACTGTTGCCTCGCAAATTCGATACATCGACGACTCGTACAACGAGATATGCGACCCTGCCGCAAAGGTGAGCAGCGAGCCATCACGATCCACCGTTGCACAGCCTCTCACGCACCTAAACATCGAGATCGAGCCGATGAAGATATACCCCGTAGGTAGCTCCAGCGACCTGTGTTCAATAATCCGAAATCCACATCTATTCTGTTCCATAGTTGCAAATATAATTACTTTGCACGAATTACACAATAATGCACCATATTTAATTCATATGGGAATTGCCGAACTCATTACCTTTGCAGTCTAAAATTTACAAAATAATATTATATGACAAAAAGGGATAGCATAGATTGGGGTAAAACCGACATCAATAAGCTCTATTTTAAGATACTTCTACCTACACTTTTAGGTATGGTATCAGGTATATTAGTGACCATTGCCGATGGTTTTTTCGTGGGGCGTTATGTGGGTAGTGATGCCCTGGCTGCGGTGAATATCTCCGCTCCGTTGTTCTTGTTCTCGACTGCCTTTGCACTTATGTTTGGTGTGGGGTGTTCGGTTGTTGCATCGGTTCATCTGTCAAAGGGGAAGGTCAAGGCTGCAAATATCAACGTTACACAGGCAATTATAGTGTCAGCAGGGATATTTTCGATTATCTCTGCATATATCTATTTCAATAGTGAGAGTGTTGCTCTAATGCTTGGAGCAACCGAAAGGTTACTACCTATGGTTGAGATATATGTGCGCATACTCTCGCTCTCGTTAGTACTCTATATGATGGAGCATATCGGGTTATTTATCATTAGGTTAGATGGTTCTCCGAATGTGGCGATGTTGTGCATTACATTACCATCAATATTAAATGTTGTTGGTGATTATGTGCTTGTAGTTATGTATGATATGGGTATCGAGGGGGCTGTTATTGCTACTGCTGGAAGTATTGCTATCGCTGGGCTCTCGGTGTTGATATACTTGTTATTCTTTTCCAAAACGATAAAGCTATATCGCCTGAAGTTGTCGATCAAGAGCCTCCAGCTCACCTGTCGAAATATTGGTTATATAGTGCGACTTGGCTCGGCAGCGTTCTTGGGTGAGATGGCTATTGCGGTGATGATGTTTGTGGGTAACTACATCTTTTTGAAACACTATGGTGAGGATGGGATCGCTGCATATAGTATCATCTGCTACTACTTCCCGATTATCTTTATGGTTAACAACGCCATCTCGCAATCGGCACAGCCAATCATCAGTTACAACTATGGCGCAGGACTGACCGATAGGGTTCGCAAGAGTTTCCGATTAACGATCATCTACGGAGTTGGTTTTGCTACGGTGATAACTGCTGCGGTGATGCTCTTTGCACCTCAGATGGTGGGGTTCTTCCTCGATAGCAGCTACCCTGCCTACGCTATTGCATCGTATGGTATGCCGCTCTTTGCTACGGGATATATCTTTTTCGCTCTCAATATGATGTTTATGGGGTACTACCAGTCGATTGAGAATTACAAGACGGCAAATGTAATCTCGGTGCTGAGGGGTTATATTCTGCTTATTGCTCTCTTTCTTGCGATGCCAGCGGTGTTTGGTAAGATTGGTATCTGGTTGGCAGTGCCTACGGCTGAGGTTATTACGCTTGTGGTTATTTTGATGATGTGTAAATTCAGAAAGAGATAAATTGCTATTCTGAGCCGAAAGGAGTCAGAGTTGCATTAAGCGTTAAAAAGCGACAACGCAGGTGGCACACACTACCTACGTTGTCGCTTTTCGTTATGCTTATCTTCGCCTCAGTCGTCATCGTTGTGGTGGCTCTCATTCAACTTTGACGGAGGTATAGGCAAGATTTGAGCTATGCTCAACCCTTTGGGGTTTAATCTTGACTATTCCGTAGCAAAGTTGTTCCTTTGCCACTGCAATGGTGATGGCTGAGGTGATTATATTATCTCCTCACGCTCCTTGTCGGTGGCTTTGTATTCATCAGTTAGCTCCTTTAACGTAACCCCTCCGCCACCTACATCTTGCGCTGTGTTATTTGAATCTTTATCTTTGCATCAAAAAGATTATGGTAAAGCGGAGTGTAGCCGAGCGTCGTCGGTATTTGGAGTTGTTTAG
>JBCQUZ010000215.1:0-2336 GCA_047173645.1 Rikenellaceae bacterium | reverse complement strand
GCGCTGCTTGCTTAGCTTAACGGCATTCTCTTTAAATGCCTTGTCATAATGTTTTCTTCCCATAATGCAAAGTTAATAATTTGTTGCTTAACTTTGTCTGCATCTGGGATAGGTAATTCCACCTAACTAAATTGTGTGGGCAATTCCCATCGACAAAAGAGGTATCGCCAAACGCCCACGCTCCGAATAAGTAAAGCCCACGCAAACCGTGAGCGTTCAACTTATTGCTTGCAGAGCGACAAAATTTGGCGATTTTCTTTGTCCACAACAATAGCTAACGCTATATAATTATTTTTACATCGACAATTTTATGCTGACAATTACTCACAAATATAGTAATTTATTCCTATCAGACCAAAAATAGTCATATTAAACTTTTCGCTTAATATGGCTGTCGTACTGACTACATCCTCCTACCACGCCTCTGCTGAGGCTCGATGGTTTGAGAGTGCGAGTGCTTTTGGTGCTGCTCTCTGAACCACTCATCGTGGGGCTTATTGTCGATCAGCAACTTTGCATTTTCGGTGCGGTCGTTGGATTGGTGTCTTTTGGCTACTGATCCATCGGTGTAGAAGCGTTTGTTGTGTAGCTCTGAGTAGAGATCGCCATTGAAACGCACTTCGTCACCGTTGATCAGTTGGCGGATCATCTCTATTCCTAAGCCGATGGTTTTGCAGAGTTGCGTGAATTGTAGGTGTGACATCATTTCGGGGACGAGATCCAGAATCTTTGATATGGTTTTGTGAAGTCGGTCAATCTCTTGCTGCAACTTGGACTCCTTGCGGTTGAACTCATCGAGGCGACGATTATACTCTCTATTCACATCTCTTGTATAGTTGTCAATCCGCTGTTGCGACTCCTCTTTAACCTGCTCCATCTCGGTGCGAACATCTGCTATATCTGATTTTAGTTGGGTGTTCTCCGCCTCTAATCGCTTCACTTTGGGTGTACCGAGCATTGAGCTGACACTATCCATAACTTTCGAACCAACATCTGCTGCGGAGTTCTTGAGTTTCTCTTTGCTTTGGTCGGCTCTGATTTTGGATAGTTCGGTTTGCTCTCGCTCCTTTAGCTCCAATAGGGCTGTGATGTCTTGTTGAATGTTCTCCGACTGCTCTATTAGATCTCGGTAATATTTTGAGGTCGATGTGTGTTTGGCGGTTGACCCCTCTATTCCTCGCTCTAAACCGTATTTCTGCATCGCCTCAGCATAGGTGTTTTGATACTCCTTTAGCTTTAGGCGGCTCATCACTTCGTCTGTGCATAGACGTGGGGCGATGGCTTTCTGCTTATACTTCTTCTTCACTGTCTCCTCTCGTTTGCGCCTTTTTCTCTCAGTCGTTACGATGGGGATGATTGTGGCGTGGATGTGTGGGGTCTTTTCATCGAGGTGCAGGACTGCTGATACTAAGTTGTCTGTTCCGTATGTTTGGCGTAACCAATCTATATTATCGCTGCACCACTTATCAAATCTGCCTTCATTCACAATTCTTGCCATATCTTCGTGCGAGCCTGTGAGGAGAACACGGATTGCTCGGACTTGGTTCTTTCCAATCTTACGTGTTAGCCCTGCGGTGTCGAGACGATGTTGGATCGCTTGGGTGCGATTCTCTACTCCATCGGGGAAGTCGATGAGTTCTTTATTTAGGTGTGTGCGCTCCTTATCGGCATTCTTGGGGTCGATGGTGCGCTCTATATGGGCGGACATTCCGCTGTCTGTGCCTTTGGCTTTTTCGAGATGGACTACTGCGTATCCCATTTACTTTGGATTTTAGTGGTTAATAACTATGGCGATTAGGTCGCCATCATTTGCAGCTATCAGAGCTGCCGTTGGGGTGTCGAGAGGGGCAACGCCCTTTCGCTTATTGGGGTATTTTTAGTGTAGCTTGCCGAGCGTTAAGAAAATACCCTAATAAGCTATGGTATTTGGCAAGCTAAATACCCATTGGGCGTAGCTCCATTAAATCGATAAATAAACATACAGCTCTTGGGTGAGCTGTCATTAATTACATTCGTCTGCCTCTCTTTGGCTGTTGAACTTGCTCGACTTTGTGCGATGACTTTACCGACTGCAGGTAGTCGTTCACATCTTTGAAATCTTTGTAGAGTCTCGACTGATCGATCACCTCTACCCTTAATTTGTGTATGTCAAACAGAGCTTTGCTCCCTGCTGGGTCGTTGTCGAGAAAACAGTGGATTGTCTGTTGAGACCTTAAAAACTCAACAGCTTTGCTGAGGTTACTCACAGAATTGAGCACGCACACGTTGTTCATCGGGATTGCGGTCTCTATCAAGGTCAGGTAGGCGAGCATATCCATAAAGCCTTCGAATAGCAT
>JBCQUZ010000214.1:0-2370 GCA_047173645.1 Rikenellaceae bacterium | reverse complement strand
GGTAACTGAATTTTGGTCTAACTCGCCATCTGCAAATATATTCTTCAGGTGTAGTGATATGTTGTCAGTAGAGCAGCTAAATAGCTGTGCCATAAGTTTTTGGCTTAGCCATATTGTCTCCTTCTCAACTCTGACCTCAATACCATCTTCATTCGTTTGAGATGTAAATATCAAGAACTCAGCGGTGCTATTTCGTATCTGTATCTCCTTTTTTGCCATATTATATTTCGTTATTGCTGTAATCGTCTAACAAAGTTACTTAAAATTTCTGATAATTTACCAATAGAAAAGAAAAACGGCAACATAGGTAGCCAATGTACCACCTGTATTGCCGTTTAATCAATGTTGTCTACCAATTAGCTACGGAGTTTTCCAAGCCTTTTGGTAGTGTTTTTCGAGGAACTTCTGAATGTCGGATTCTCGGTAGAGAACCTTTCCATTCGCCTCAAATTGGAGGTAGTCGATTTTACCCTTGCTACGCCAATCTTGGGTGGTGCGATCACTGATTTTAAGCCGTTTTGTTAGCTCCACATCGGTAAGGAAGCGATCCCCTCCAAAGGTTGGTTTACTACTCTTAGATAGCTTTGAAATAGCCTCTCTCATTCGGTTTGTGGCGGATAGAAACCTTGTTACTATCTCGCTCTGCGGTGTGATGATCTCCGACATATTACGCTACCTTTAGAAGTTTTGCGACATCGTCGGGGTGATACATTATCACATTGCCGATTTTGGAGAAGCCGATCTTACCGCTATCACGGTAATTCTGTAACTGCCTCTTCTTGATGTTGAGCAGACAGCACACCGTGGTGGCATCCATCCAATCATCTAACTTTTTCTCCTCTGCATTGCTGCATAATTGCTCCACCTCGTGGGTGAGAGCGTTGAACTGCGCCATCATCATCTCGAAAGCGCACTCCTCAATATTTAGTATTTTCATACTTGGTGATTTAATTGTTAATAAAATATATTTGGTTAAACCACCACTAAAATCCGATGAAGCCCTTCCCCTTTGACCGCCTTATCCAAGGGCGAGTTTCGTGACTTCGGGGGCAAAGATATAGATCGTTTTTCTATTTGTCAAGTATTTCAGAATATTATTGCATCTTGGGATTCTTATGCGCCAAATTGCTCCACTTTGCACACTTGGCAAAGTGGAATATTCTAATGGATTTTATCAACTTCACTCACTTTGCAAATACACTACTTCAATTCAGCCACTCCGCAAAATAGCGCAAACTAAACATAGTGTAACCACCTAATATATTGCACTATACAGCAAGCTAACGAAGAGTTATCAGACTAAGCCAAATGGCTTGGAGATGACGAATTTATGTGCTTACTTCGCTCTTGATAACGTGTAAACTATGCAAAGTTTGCACATCATATTAACCACTAAAATTTAGGTATTATGTTAGAAGAGAATGTTATGTTTTCACAGCAAAATGAGTTGGGCGAGACGACTGAGCAGAGCAAGTCAATAGAGACGAGTGAGCCAACCAAGCGCACAACACAAAAGCAACGTAAGGAGTCGATGGCAGAGTATCGACAACTATTCTTGACTCCCCCAAAGATTGTCGATAGGCAGACTATATTTATTAGTCGAGATTTGCGAGACAAGATTGATAGGATTGTTCGTCAGATTGGGGATAGAAAATTGAGTGTATCGGGGTTTGCACAGAATGTTTTGCAACACCATTTAGAGATGTACGGAGATGATATTGAGCGTTGGCGCAAAATGTAATCTTGCAGGTTGTGCAGTGGGTATAGTTGATATACTCATTGCCATCTACCTATATGGTTTGGAAATTTGGAAACAAGTTTTCAAGATGTCAAGACATACAGAAAACCTGTTTCCAGATTTCCATAGATAGTATTTACACGGAAAAACTTATATACGTAAAAAAGTATAAGGATTTATGAAGGTCATCGCCAATATTCAAATGAATGCCCATTCATTCAGTCATTCGAATGAATGAATACCAATGAATCCGTTGCGACGGATCTTCTGTTAGCGACTCGACTTCTAATGTTAATTAGGCGAGGTGTGTTTCGTGCTACACGAAACATTTTGCATTGCACACAAAATCCTCGCCCTATTTGGAAATAGGGACGATATACTCCGAAGTCGTATATCTTAAATTTAAACTAAGGTAATGAAAAGAATCAAGAATAATGCAGGTGGCAGACCACCAAAATTAGATAAGGCGAAGAATCGCCTAACGGTAAATTTTACCGATATGGAGCACTGCGACTTCCTCACGATGTGGGAGAAGTCGGGCGTTGAGAGCAAGTCGGAGTTCATCAAAGCGAGGGTCTTTGGTGAGAGTTTTCGTGTCACTACTGTCGATAAAACGATGATGATTTATGAGC
>JBCQUZ010000213.1:0-2373 GCA_047173645.1 Rikenellaceae bacterium | reverse complement strand
AAATAGAGTTAGAGCTATATCTCCTATGCCACATCATCAAGGGCTTTGAGTGGGATGCTGAGACCTTTGGAACGTGGTTTTGGCAAAGTAAAACAGAAACAGATTTAGTAATACTCAGAAGCTGGGTAGAGCCTAATCAATCGAATAATTAACAACAAAAACAAAATTAAGAATGGGAAAAGAGAAAACACAAACGTCGTGTCCTACTTGTGAGACACTTGCAATCGTAGCAATTTGTAAAACATCCGAGAGAATTAAGAAAGTTGAGAAACCACCAGTTGCAAACCTACCTAAAACCGCTCAGGAGCGTATCGAGGCTTTGCGTAGTGCTGGGGTGAATGTAGATAATATGTTCGCTATGGTGGGTGCAAATGGTGGTGAGTATATCGGCTCAAATCGTAATGGAGAGCTTGTAATCTTAGCTGATAATGACCCTATTTTCGACCAAATCATTCAGCAGGGAACAGTCCCCAATAGCCGACTATTCAGACGCTGGGTTATGGCTCAGATGTTCCATATGCTCTCGGCTACAACTTGTCGTTCACAGAGACCTATTGGTGTTACTCAGATGATTCACCGTATGGGCTACGACTATCAGTGGAAGATGCTACTTGATGAGTTGTATGCTCAAATGAAGATGGAGAAGCGAGACCTCATCAACTTCACAGATCGTAACCGCTGGTTCAATCGTGAGGTTGTAGTGGAGATGGCTGAGGATTACATCAAGCAGCTAAAGACCTTTGTTGAGACGAAAAAGAATAAGCACTGCAAAGGTGTTCCATACAAGCGTATCGCAGGTCGCAATATCTTTGTCGTGGATTTGGAATACAAACTATACGAACCACTCCGCAAGATAGTTAGAGAGATTAAAATGGCTCGCAACGCCGCTTCTCTCTATAACCTCACTAAGAGATTTCACGAGCTAAGAGTTAAGATGCCATCTGACACTCCCCAGAGCAGAGCGTGGATTGATGCCTACAAGGGTTCAGGGGCTTTCTTCACGATGCAGAACCTAATCCGTTTCCACAACTGCACAGCCATTGATAAGAGGGGCAGACGACTAAGCAAAACGCAATCAATCGCACTGCTCAATGGAAAGGCTGAGGAGTATTGCAATGGTGAGGGTTGGAGATTGTTAGCGGTATTGAAAAAGATGCTCGTAGACAACAACATCGACATCAAACGCAAGCAAGCTGAGTGGCGTAAGAAGTAACCAAAGTTTAATGCTTGGCAGGCAAGGATGTGAGGGATCATTACAATTTAGCTATTCCCTCCCGCATTAGATGAGCTAATCTCTGCTAACGTTGAGATCTGCTCATCCAGTTGGAGGCGATACATCAAACAGTTATAGCGATGCCCCGAAATGATAATCACACCCACAATTAACACACTTAACGATATGAAGATAGATAGAAACAAACACATCTGGGAAGGATGGACGATAGGAGATTTCATTGATGAACTCTCTTGGCAGATAAAGATGATAATGAATGGTGAGAGTTGGAGATTGCCATTCAAGACAAAGAAGGAGTTGGCTAAGTGGTGCAAAGAGAATCAGCCACACTACAAAAAGCCTATTGCTGAGGTCAATAACCATTTCGCAAAACTTTATAATCTTAGCTAATATGAGAGAGTTTAATCCAATGAGGTGTGCCGTTCAAAAGAAGAGCGCACCACGAGAAGTACTAAAGGGAGTATATCACGACAAGGGTTATAAGATTGGCACCGATGCTCGTATCTTAGCTAAGGTTCAAGCCGATTACCCTAAAGGTTTAGAGGGTAAGGTGATAGGGAAAGATGGAAAGGTCATTAAAGAGAAATTTCCTGATTACCATACAGCATTTTTCTCTACTCGAAAGTGTAGTAAATTCACGATTGATGCAGCGAAACTCAAAGAGACCATTGATAAGGCTAAGGCGATTAAGAAGGATAACCCATTGATATACTTAGTTATTGCAGATGAGGTTAAAGCGACAATTGAGTACGCTCAACTTATCTTAGCCTTTATCAAAAGTTACGGTATAAGCAATGTTTATATCAATCCAGCAAAAACGACATTACTATTCACAGATTCTAATAACCAGATGCTCTATATGACGCTTCCGGGTTCAGATGATGCGATAGTCATTAATAACCAAATAACAGTAGAACACTATGCAAATTAATTGTCAAGAACACTACGACGAAGTAGTAGCTTATGCCAAAAGTATTGGCGACACCACACTCAGTGAGTGTATTGAGCGGTTAAAACGGTGGGAGCAAAATCCCAACTCTCCCTGCACAATCCACCTCGACAGAGACTTTGCCCCATATTCATTTGGATTTTCACAAATCTATCCAGATGGCAGAGTTGGAATCGTAGGTGGATTGTTG
>JBCQUZ010000212.1:0-2374 GCA_047173645.1 Rikenellaceae bacterium | reverse complement strand
GTAAGGATATTTTCGAGTACCTCACCGCTATACGCTGAATTTTTTACTACTATTGCCATAGTCTATTATCGTTTTAGTTTGTTTGCAATCTCCTCCTGTCTCTTAGCCCAAGCTCCAACGGCTGCAGGAGTACCTCCGTCATTATGGATGTCCGTCATCGCATCT
The DNA here is from genome assembly GCA_047173645.1 of Rikenellaceae bacterium. GTDB lineage: Bacteria > Bacteroidota > Bacteroidia > Bacteroidales > Rikenellaceae > Alistipes. Next base: position 2,209 of record JBCQUZ010000212.1, on the reverse strand, counting down.
CTCTTCGGTGCAAGCCCCTTGAGTGCAGTCTCACCGTTGGTGCGGTCTGCCTTGAGTAGAGCCTCGAATGTTGGACGAGTGGTGGCGTTGATTCTTCCATCAGCCTCAGCGGCATCAAGTAGTGCCTTTACCTCAGCAGCTTCTCTTGCAGTCTCTGCCGTTCGGAAGGTGTCGTTCTCTGATTGGAGATTTGCATTCTCCGACTCAAGAGCATCAATCGCCTTTAGTACATCCGCATCGGATGCACACGCTTTAAAGCGGTCTCTTTTCTGTAAATCTTTTAGATCCATCTCTGTTTGATTTTTTGGTGGCTCTAAATTGAGCCGATTGTTAAACGTTTTGTAAATATCCTCTACGGAGGCATCCTCCGCTACTGGTTCTGTATCGTAAATGCCATCGATGAGTCCCATATCAAGTGCATCTTGAGCTTTGAGCCAATGGTCATCGCCATCGAAATAAGTAGCCTTAATCTCATCTACGCTTTTACCAAGACGTGCGGCATACATCTCGCAAAGAGTACCCTCTAATGAATCCATCAGGTCAATCTGCTTTTGCATCTCTGTTTTATTACCCCAAACTCCGCCCGACACGCTGTGCAACATCAACCTCGCATACTTTGACATTTTCACAGGTTTACCGCACAAAGCAATAACACTCGCCATACTTGCGGCGATACCATCGACATATATTGTAATATCCGCCTTGCTATTCTTGAGAGCATTGAAAATAGCTATACCTGCATAGACCTCTCCGCCACAACTATTGATGCGTACATCTATTTTATTATATGTAGCCTCAGCCTCCATCAGCTCACGTGTGATGTCACCGCTGTTTACCTTTTCCCACTCACCAATCACTCCATACAGCAGTATGCAGCACTTATCGTCCGAGGGGATTATGTTGAAAAATTTGTTCATATTTTGCGCTTATTTTTCACAAAGTTGGGCAGGAAAAATCACCCTTGCAAATCGTAAAAGCATCATAACTCTCTCAGCGGTTATGATGACCGTTCAGAGCGTTATGATGCTTTTTTGATTTGCCTAATTACTTATTTAAGAGCAACTTTGCAGAAAACAAGATGCGCCTCACCATAGCTCAAACAAGTTTGGCTCTGGATTCGGCTTTCATTGTTTTTGTATCAAAATCGCAACAATATGAGTAAGACATTAACCAACATACAAAAGAAAGAGTTAGCTCTTATCCTCTACACCAAAGAGAACCTCACTCAGCAAGAGATAGCTGACCGTGTGGGTAGTTCTCGTGTTACGGTGGGTAAGTGGATTAAGGAGGGTAATTGGGAGATGCTCAAGGTATCTATAACCATTACCAAAGAGGAGCAGCTCAAAAGCCTATACCGTCAACTTGCGGAGCTGAACGATACTATCAACGAGCGTGAAAAAGGTGAGAGATTTCCATCATCAACCGAAGCAGACACCATATCCAAATTGGCGAGTGCCATTAAGAAAATGGAGACAGAGGTTGGCTTGAGTGATATTATTGCGACATTCAGAGAGTTCTTGAGGTGGATGCGCTCCTTCGATGTCGAGCAAGCTAAAGAGGTTGCTCCATTGCTCGATGCCTTTGTTCAACATAAAGCACAATAACGATGGCAAAAGCAAAATTAACCCCACAAGATAGGTCGGCTCTCAAAGGGTGGAACGAGGAGATCTCAGCTCTCAAGGAGTTTATCCATATCGACAACTCTGATACTACAGCCGACATTGCAGTCCGCAAAAAGCGACTTGAGGCAAATCCCGAAGAGTGGTTCGCCTACTACTTTGCACAGTATTACACCTGTGCTCCTGCACCATTCCATATTGCAGCGACAAAGCGCATCATCAATAACGATAGGTGGTACGAGGTGCGAGCGTGGTCTCGTGAGCTTGCAAAGTCGGCTCGTTCGATGATGGAGGTTATATACCTCGCTCTCACTGGTAAGATTAAAAACGTACTACTCATATCCAACTCAGCCGATAATGCCGAGCGTTTGTTGCTGCCATTTATGGCGAACTTCGAAGCGAATCAACGTATCATTCAAGACTACGGAGCGCAGCAAGTGTTGGGTTCTTGGGAGGTCGGAGAGTTCGTCACTGCGTGTGGTTGTTCGTTTCGAGCGTTGGGTACAGGGCAATCACCTCGTGGTACTCGAAATAAGAACTATCGTGCCGACTTTCTGCTATTTGATGATACCGATACAGACGAAAAATGT
>JBCQUZ010000005.1:0-57976 GCA_047173645.1 Rikenellaceae bacterium | reverse complement strand
TAATTTGATTTGTCTAATAAAGAAATTATCTGTACTTTTGAAATAAAAACATATGGCAAAAAGCAGTATAAATATTGAGGGTGTTGATGTGGTGTTGGTCAAGCAAGGTGGAGAGGATTATATCTCACTTACCGATATGGCGAGATACAAAAATCTTGAAAGGACAAACTACATTATTCAAAACTGGATGCGTACTAGATATACAATCGAGTTTATGGGATTGTGGGAAAAGATACACAATCCAAATTTTAAAAGCATCGAATTCGATGCCTTTAGAAGTGAAGCAGGGTTGAATAGTTTTGTTTTAACTCCTCAGCGTTGGATTGAAAGGACAAATGCAATAGGTATAATATCTAAATCAGGACGTTATGGTGGTACCTATGCTCATAAAGATATAGCTTTTGAATTTGGTTCATGGCTCAGTGCAGACTTTAAGCTCTACCTCATAAAAGAGTATCAGCGACTAAAGGATGACGAACAAAAGCAACTTGGCTGGTCAGCAAAACGGGAACTTGCAAAAATTAACTACCATATCCATACCGATGCTATAAAAGCAAATCTTATCCCCGAAGAGCTTACCGCCAAACAGACTTCAATTGTTTACGCTTCGGAAGCAGATGTGCTCAATGTCGCACTCTATGGAATCACCGCCAAACAGTGGCGAGACGCAAATCCCGAATTAAAGGGAAATATCCGTGATTACTCAACAATCAACGAGCTGATATGCCTATCGAATATGGAAAATATAAATGCAGTGCTAATTAACGAGGGGGTATCGCACGCAACGCGATAGATTGATAAAACTCAATATTGTGGCTATACAACAAATGCGAGTATTATCGCAGGTTGAGAATCGAAAATTATTGAAATAAAATCATATAATTAAAATTTTGTTTGTGGGGGAATTAAAAAATTACTTTTAATTTATAATCCGCTAAAATAAAGTTTGGTGTTTTAAATATAATATTTATCTTTGTGATAGTGGCTGTATGCTACGAGTAAAATGCTAAATCACAATGTTATGTGAGTTAGCTAATGAGGCAAAACTTTTAATTCAAACGAAAAATAAAATTATGAAAAAAATTAGTTTACTTTTAACTTTGGCTGTCGCAATTCTAATGACATCTTGCGGTGGTGGCACATTTGATTCAAAATATTTTGGCAAAGCACCAGGGGTGTTGAATAAGAATCTCGAAGAGTTTCTTAAAATGTCAAAGGATAATATTACAAGCAGTGCACAATATGAAAAATATAGTAAGCAAGTAGAGGCTTTTTCGAAGGAGATCAAAGAGGCTATGCCAGATCCATTTGTGGAGATGGATGTTGAAGCAGAGGTCTCTGATGGACTTCCTTATAAGATTACGAAGGCAGCTATCGTCAAAGGATATGTCTCTTCGGGTAATGACATCGGTAAATTAAACTACAAGATCTCAATGTCGGTTTCCACCACAGATGAGATGTTATTGCCTCATACAGTGGATAATTTGTGGCTTAAGTATAAAGGAAAGAGCGCAAAAGGTTGTGCTTATGGTAATATTTGCTACAAATTTGTAGATAGCAAAGGTGATGTTATTGACCAAGGCAAGGGTTTTGCGGTTGGTGATTATAGATACAGAACAGTAGGTACTCGTTTTAATTCGAAAAAAGAGAGAATAGATCCTATTAATCTTCCTGCAGGTGAGCAAATAGATATTGAAGTTGATTATTATTTTGGTGACTTCTCAGAAAAAGAGTTAGCAAAGAATATCAAGAAGGCAGATCTCGACAAGGTTGTGTTTATCACAGAGGAGGAGTTCGATAAAAATCAAGAGATTTTAAATCAACAAAAGGCTGCTAAATAATTTAAAGTAGAGTACAGGTAACAGGTATGCACTTTATGAATTATTGAAATAAAAACCAAAGAACCAAAACAACCATGAAATACAGATCTCGCATTAGTGTGATACTCTTTATTCTAATATTTGGAGTAACCGTTTTCCCTCTTATATTCGATGGTGAAAATCTATTCGCAAAGAGCATGGTAGAAGGTATTGTTTATCTATTTATAGTGCTAATTAGCTTGTCGGTATTTGTCTCAATAAACTATACGATTACCGAAAACAGTTTAATTGTTCGGGTATTTGGTTTCAAGATGGCAACTATTGACATCGCGAAAATCAAGACAATAAAACGTTCATACTGCCTACTCTCATCACCAGCTGCATCATTGAAAAGATTAGAGTTTAAATTTTATCATAAGGGCAGGCTTGAAACAGCTATAATTTCACCTGTGCGTGAAGCAGAGTTTTTAGAGAGGCTAAAAGAGATCAACCCCAATATAGAGACCAATGTAGAGATAGGGGTTGTGCAGAGACGAAATATTTTACGCTTTTGGGATTGGGATATTTAATAATCTAAAAGTTACGTTTGTGCTCAAAAAAATTACACTGAGATATTTTCAAAATGAATGGAAAATATCTCGGTGTAATTATTATAGTGTTTACATACGTAAGCCAACATATAACCTACAACGTATTCTTAATAACCCCCTGCACAATAGCTTCATAGTAACTACCTACGCGAGGGTCGGCGATTGATGCTGGCTTTCCACCCTCGGCACCCTCCATGATTGATTGGATTATGGGCACTTCGCCAAGGAATGGCACATCTACTTGCGACGCATATTCGCGCGCTCCGCCACGTCCAAAGATGTAGTATTTATTGTCGGGTAGCTCCTCGGGGGTAAACCACGCCATATTTTCGATGATGCCAGCGATCTTAACATTCACATTTTCGTGGCGGAACATCTCCACTCCGCGCACTACATCCGCTAGGGCAATCCCTTGAGGAGTCGATACAATAACTGCCGACGAAAACTTCAACTCCGCAAGTATCGTAAGGTGAATATCGCCAGTGCCTGGAGGTAGATCGACCAACAAAAAGTCGAGTGTGCCCCATTTGGTTTGGTGGATTAGTTGTTTTAGGGCGTTAGATGCCATCGTTCCGCGCCACAAAAGGGCATCGGTAGATTTTATGAAAAATCCGATTGACATAACCTTCACTCCATCAACCTCGGCAGGGATAATGCAATCCACACCGTCGATCTGCTCCCCATCGGGCAGATACCCCTCAACGCCCCACATGCGAGGTTGCGAAGGTCCATAGATGTCGGCATCCAAGATTCCGACCCTAAATCCCATATCGCGAAGTGTTGCGGCGAGGTTGGCTGTCACCGTAGATTTACCAACGCCACCCTTTCCCGATGCAACGCCTATTACGTTGGCAATAGCTGATGTGGTAGATTTTTTGGCTGGCTCGACAATCTTTTGAGGTGCTGCCTCCTTTATCATAACGAGTTTGGTGCCTTCGAAGTCGGCGAAATGTTCGGCAAGCATCGCCTCGATTCGCCCTTTGATTTTGATAGCGAAGGGGTCACGCACGCGACCAAATCGCAATGTGATGACGATTTTTTGGGGTGTTGCCACAACCCCCTCCACAAATCCTCCAGCGACAATATCGACTCCCGTTTCGGGGTGGATAATCTCGCTAAGAAGTGCGTTTATCTGTTGTTCCATTTGTTTGTTATTTTTCGTTAGAGGCAAAGGTAACAATTTTCATCAAAAAATGTACTATTAAAAGTGATGGTTTTATGTGTGATTCCGCAAAAAAATGTTATCTTTGCGTCATTAAATCTCAAAACCCTCAAAAGCGATGAATATATCCTTTTCATACGTGTCCTGCACAACGCTATTTAGTTGGTGGAGAGAGTGTGAAAATATGTAAGCCGTTATAACGACATAATTGTGTTATAGCGGTTTTTTGTTTTTTTAATTTTTTAAAGATGAAAGTAGGAATTATTATGGGCTCTACCAGCGACTACGACGTGATGTCGGCAGCTGTAGAGTGCTTGGAATCATTTGGTGTAGAGTTCGAAAAGAGAGTTGTTAGCGCTCATAGAACCCCCGATTTGTTGGTGGAGTATGCCAAAACAGCTAAGAGTCGCGGCATAGAAGTTATAATTGCTGGAGCTGGCGGTGCGGCACACCTTCCAGGTATGGTGGCTAGTATGACTCCACTACCTGTTATTGGAGTGCCTGTTAAATCGCGCGCCTTGAATGGACTAGATTCTCTACTTTCGATCGTTCAAATGCCTGCAGGAGTCCCTGTGGCAACTACGGCGATAAATGGTGCGAAAAATGCAGCGCTCATAGCTGTATCAATTTTATCTTTGGCAGATCCGAAACTCGCAGAGAAGTACGACGCTTTCCGCGCAAAGCAGACGGCAGATGTTTTGGCAGCTGAACTATAACGACAGAACTAACAATAAACAATGGCAATGAAGATTGGAATAATCGGAGGAGGTCAACTAGGACTCATGATCGCGGAGCAAGCAAAGTTGCTTGGCGCTGAGACCATAGCACTTGACCCTGCACCTAACGCCCCAGCCTTTGCGGTGTGCGACGACCATATCGTGGCGGAATATACCGACGAGGAGGCTCTCATTAAATTGTGCGAGGCGAGCGATGTTGTAACCTACGAATTTGAAAATATCCCAGCCCAAGTGTTGGTTCCTTTGTGCGAAAAGTATAATATCAAACAGGGGTATCGCCCGTTGTTGGATTCTCAGGATCGACTCCGTGAAAAAAATAATGCGTTGGATCATGGACTGCAAACTCCGCCGTTTGAGGCTGTTGAGGGTGTCGCGTCGTTGCGAATGGCGATAGACAAAATCGGATTACCAGCCGTTCTTAAGACTCGCACGTTGGGATATGATGGTCATGGTCAGGCGGTTATTCGCACCGAGGAGGATTTTGCAAAGGCTGTAGCTTTGACAAGTGTTCCTTGTATTTTGGAGGGATTTGTGGATTTCGATTTCGAGGTGAGTGTCGTTGCGGTGCGAAGTGCACAAAAGACGGTGATATTCCCTGTGGGACGCAATATCCACCGCGATGGAATCTTGGATCTGTGTGTTGTGCCAGCTGAATTGTCGGCTGAGTTGCACGCGAAGATCGAGGAGAGATGCACCAACTTCATGAGCGAATGTGGCTATGAGGGTATCTTGGCAATTGAGCTCTTTGTTAAGGGCGACGAGATTATATTCAACGAGATGGCACCTCGTCCACACAATAGCGGTCACTATACAATAGAGGGCACCACGACAAATCAATTCCGCGAATTGTGTAGATTTTTGATGGATGAGCCTTTGGTGGATGCTAAACTCACCGCACCGAGCGTTATAATGAAGAATATATTGGGCGAAGATATGGAGGAGGCGGTAAAGATCGCTGAGGAGAATCACGAAGATGTCTATGTTCATATCTATGGCAAGGATCTTTGCAAACCCAAACGCAAGATGGCGCACATCACATTTGTGGGATTGACGCTGGAGGAGTATGACGCTAAGTGGAGAGATAGGTTTCAAAAGTAAGTTTCAAAAATAATAGAACAAATAATAATATATAAAATGAGTAACTTTCGCATATTTGTAGAGAAGAAGGAGCAGTTCCGCGTCGAGGCAGAGTCGTTGCGCCGTGAACTAAACACGAATCTCAAACTTTCACTTCCCACACTTCGCCTGTTGTGTGTATATGATCTTTTCGGATTCTCGGATGATCTGTTGGCAAAGAGTCGCTATGGTGTCTTTGGTGAGATTGTCACCGACTCGGTTGAGGATTCTGTGGCGTTGGATGGCGTAAAATATATCGCTATTGAGTACCACCCAGGTCAATTCGACCAACGTGCAGCATCGGCTTTGGATTGCGTGAAGCTACTGGAGCCTGCAGCAGATGTGAAGATCAAATCATCGCGCCTTATAATCTTGGACGCAGCAACTTCGGATGAGGATTTGGCACGTATCCAAAAATATACGATCAACGCTGTGGAGTCTCGCGTGAAGGATCTTAGCCAACTTACAGAGATGGAGGATGCCGAGATCAAACCCGTGCAGATTTTGGAGAACTTCACCGCAATGACGGATGAGGAGTTGGCTCCATATTGCAAGGCTAATGGTCTAGCGATGAATGGCGATGACTTGAAAGTTGTTCGCGAATATTTCAAGGCGGAGGGTCGCGAGCCTTACGAAACAGAGCTTAGAATATTAGATACATATTGGAGCGACCACTGTCGCCACACAACATTTACTTCGGAGTTGGAGTCTATCGAGGTGGAGGAGTCATTTATCAAGGCTGATATTGATGCTACCTTGGATTGCTACCTCACAATTCGTGGAGAGTTGGGTCGCGAGAAGAAGTCACTTTGCCTTATGGATTTGGCAACTATTGGTGCTAAATATCTGCGCAAGAAGGGTTTGTTGGACGATATGGAGGTGAGCGAGGAGAATAACGCCTGCTCAATCTTTGTCGACATCGATGTTGATGGTCAAAGTGAGAAGTGGTTGCTACAATTCAAGAACGAGACACACAACCACCCAACGGAGATTGAGCCATTTGGAGGCGCATCGACATGTTTGGGAGGTGCAATCCGTGACCCTCAATCGGGACGTAGCTACGTGTATCAAGCTATGCGTGTGACGGGAGCAGGTAACATCTATGCGCCAATCGAGGAGACGCTCGCTGGAAAACTTCCACAACGCATTATCTCGCGCAAGGCGGCTGATGGATACTCAAGCTATGGTAACCAAATTGGACTTGCGACGACTCACGTTCGCGAGATCTACCATTCCGACTATGTCGCTAAGCGATTGGAGGTTGGAGCTGTAGTTGGAGCTGTTAAGGCTGACGCGGTGCGTCGCGAGAGTCCAACCCCAGGCGATATTGTTTTGATGTTTGGAGGTCGCACAGGTCGTGATGGCGTGGGTGGAGCAACAGGATCATCAAAGGAGCACACCGAGGAATCATTGGAGACTTGTAGCAGCGAGGTTCAAAAGGGTAATGCACCCGAGGAGCGCAAAATTTCAAGATTGTTCCGTCGCCCAGAGGTTACACGCCTCGTGAAGAAATCGAATGACTTTGGAGCAGGTGGTGTGAGTGTGGCAATTGGTGAGCTTACCGATGGATTGGATATATACTTGGATCGCGTACCTACTAAATATAGCGGACTAAACTCAACCGAAATTGCAATCAGCGAGTCGCAAGAGCGTATGTCGGTTGTGATCGAGGCGAAGGATAAGGAGGAGTTTATGGCATATTGCCACTCCGAGAATTTGGAGGTTACCCACGTGGCAGATGTCACCGACCTTCGCAGAATGAGAATGTTCTATGGCGATCGTAAGATCGTAGATTTGAGTCGCGATTTTATCGACTCGGCAGGTGCACCACACTATGCAGAGGTTACTATCGGCGAGGTCGAGGAGCGCGATGTATTCGAAAGAGAGGTTGAAGGGGAGACCCTTAAAGATAAGATTATCAACAATCTAACAGATAATAACGTTGTGTCGCAAAAGGGACTTATCGAGATGTTCGACGCTTCGATCGGTCTATCGACAGTCCTAATGCCATTTGGTGGTAAGGCACAAACAACCGAGACTCAAGTGTCGGTTCAAAAGCTACCAACCAACGGTTTCACCAACACAGCGAGTATGATGGCGCATGGTTATAACCCATTTATTTCGAAGTGGAGCCCATATCACGGTGCAGCATATTCGGTTGTTGAGGCGTGTTCGAAGGTTGTTGCTGCGGGAGGTCGATTCGACAAGATGAGATTCTCGTATCAAGAGTATTTTGAGCGCATGACAGCTGACTCTACTTCGTGGGGTAAGCCAACAGCGGCACTCCTCGGAGCACTCAAAATGCAGGTTGAGTTGGGATTGCCTTCGATCGGAGGTAAGGATTCTATGAGCGGAACATTCCAAGATATTAACGTGCCACCAATGCTTATGGCATTTGGTATTACGACGGTTGATGCTCGCACGGTGATCTCGCCAGAGTTCAAACTCTCAAATAATAATATATATATCTTCCGCCACACACCTCTTGGCAATGGAATGCCCGACACCGATGCACTTGCCGAGATGTGGGGCGAGGTGTCATCGCTAATCGAATCGGGCGATATTATCTCTGCCTATGCTGTGGGCTTTGGAGGTGTTGCTGAGGCTTTGGCAAAGATGGGCTTTGGTAATGGTATCGGTTCGCAAATCACTATGACAGAGGCTGATTTGTTCAACTATGCTTATGGATCTATCGTTGTCGAGACATCTAAAGAGTTGCAAAGCACATATGTCGAGAAGTTGGGAGAGACGATCGACACCAAGGCTTTGCTTATCAATGGTGAGAGATTTAAACTCAACGAGTTATTTGAGGCTAACACCACAAAATTCGCACAAATATACCCCGACAAGGGTATCAATAGCGGCACTGTGAAGGTTCAAAATACCCCACGCAAGGAGGTGAACTATTCGGGTAACGCAATCGAAACTCCTGTGGCATATATTCCAATTTTCCCAGGTACGAACTGTGACTACGACACTGCTAAATCTTTGCGTAGAGCTGGTGCCCATGTCAATACAACTGTATTCTGCAACCTCACGAGCGACGATGTATTTAAGTCAATCGAGGCGATGGTCGAAAATATCGACAAGGCGAATATTTTTGTGCTCAGTGGAGGTTTCTCGTCGGGTGATGAGCCTGATGGAAGTGGTAAATTTATCGCTACAGTGTTGAACAACAACTCAGTGATGGCTGCTATCCACCGTCTAATCGACCGCGAGGGGTTGATCTTGGGTATCTGTAATGGATTCCAAGCATTGGTTAAGTCGGGCTTGTTGCCTTATGGACGTTTGGGCAAACTTACGGCTGAATCGCCAACGCTGTTCCGCAACGACATAAATCGCCACATATCGCAAATGGTTACAACGCGTGTTGCTACCAACTCATCGCCATGGCTTAGCTCATTTGGCGTGGGTGATGAGCACACTATCGCAATGAGCCACGGAGAGGGTAAATTTGTTGTGAACGAGGAGCTTGCAGCTGAGCTATTCGCAAATGGTCAGGTGGCATTCCAATATGTCGACCTTAAGGGCGAAGTTACAGCTGAGGCACCATTCAACCCCAACGGATCATCATTCGCGATCGAGGGAATCACATCTCCCGATGGAAGAATCCTAGGTAAGATGGGTCATACGGAGCGTTACGAAGAGAACTTGATGAAGAACATCTGGGGAAATCGCGAGCAACCATTGTTCGAAAATGCAGTAAACTACTTCCGCAAAAAGTAGGATACCTATTATATTATAGAGAATAAAAAATAAACAAAAACAAAATATCATTATGCAACAATTAGAGATGCTCTACGAGGGCAAAGCAAAACAAGTTTTCTTGACAGACGATAAAGATCTTATCGTAATCCACTATAAAGATGCAGCTACTGCATTCAACAACGTGAAGAAGGCGACTATCGACAACAAAGGTGTGTTGAACAACGCAATCTCAACTCTTATCTTCGAGCAACTTCACAAGGCAGGAATCAAGTCTCACTATATCGAGACTCTTAATGACCGCGATCAATTGTGCCGCAAGGTGTCGATCATCCCTATCGAGGTTATCGTGCGCAACATCATCGCAGGATCTATGGCTCAACGCCTTGGAATCGAGGAGGGTACAAAGCCTTCGAACACAATCTTCGACATCTGCTACAAGGATGATGAGTTGGGTGATCCACTTATCAACGACCACCACGCTGTGGCTCTTGGAGCGGTGACTTATGAGGAGTTGGCTCAAATTTATGATATGACTTCGCAAATCAATATCGCACTTTGCGCAATGTTCGCAAAGATGAATATCACACTCGTAGATTTCAAGATCGAGTTTGGTCGCACATCATCTGGCGAGATTGTTTTGGCAGATGAGGTATCTCCAGATACTTGCCGTTTGTGGGATATGACAACCAACGAGAAGTTGGATAAGGATCGTTTCCGTCGCGACTTGGGTAAGGTTCGCGAGGCGTATGAGGAGATCTTGGCTCGTCTACAAAAATTGGACTAAGCCGATGAACAATGACTTTATTATGGATCGAGAACTCCACGAGGAGTGTGGTGTCTTTGGAGTGTTTGGCATTCCAGAGGCAGCTTCGATCACCTATTATGGTCTACACTCGCTGCAACATCGTGGGCAGGAGAGTTGCGGAATAGTCTCGGTAGATGCCGAGCACGACTTCCAGCGAAAACGTGGAGATGGATTGGTGACGGAGGTGTTCAAGGAGGGAGATCTCGATAAACTTACAGGTAAAATCGCGATCGGTCACGTGCGCTATTCGACATCGGGAGGGGGAAGTACAGAAAATATCCAACCCTTCTTGTTTCGCCACAATACGGGGGATTTCGCGATGGCACACAATGGTAACTTGGTGAACTCAGATGAGTTACGCCGATTCTTGGAGAACCGCGGAAGTTTGTTTCAATCCTCGTCGGATAGCGAAGTGTTGGCGCACCTTATCAAAAAGGATAAGCGAGATTTGCAACGTATCGACGCAATTGTCGAGGCATTGAATATGATCGAGGGTGCATTTGCATTTCTTATCATGACCGAAAATAGAATCTATGCTTGTCGCGATAAATATGGACTTCGCCCACTCTCAATCGGTAAGTTGGGGGATGGATATGTGGTGAGTAGCGAGACCTGCGCATTAGATGTTGTAGGTGCGGAGTATGTTCGCGATGTGGAGCCTGGCGAGATTGTTTCGATAGATAAGAAGGGACTTCGCTCAACTCACTTCGCTCAATTCAAGCGCCACCAAATGTGCGCGATGGAGTATATCTACTTCGCGCGCCCAGATAGCGATATTGAGGGTTGCAACGTTCACTCTTTCCGCAAAGCGTCGGGTAAATTGTTGTGGGAGCAAGCTCCTGTCGAGGCGGACATCGTTGTGGGAGTTCCTGATTCGAGCCTTAGCGCTGCGATGGGATATGCCGAGGCGAGTGGTTTGCCATACGAGATGGGACTCATCAAGAACAAATATATCGGTCGCACATTTATCCAACCTTCGCAAGCTATGCGCGAGAAGGGTGTGAGAATGAAGTTGTCGGCAGTGCGAAGTATCGTTAAGGATAAGCGCGTGGTGTTGATCGACGATTCGATTGTTCGAGGCACTACCTCAAAGCGAATTGTGCGTATGCTCAAGGAGGCGGGAGCCACCGAGGTGCATGTACGCATTGGTAGCCCAGCCTACAAATATTCATGCTACTATGGAGTTGACACCTCGTCGGAGGGGGAATTGTTGTCGAATAGATATGATTTGGAGGAGTCGCGCAAATTTATCGAGGCGGACACTTTGGAGTATCTCAAAGTGGAGTCGCTGTATAAGGCAGGAAACCGCGAGCAGTTGTGTACTGCTTGTTTTACAGCCGATTACCCTACCGATCTATATGGTGTAGAGGCTAAAAAATGTAAATGTAAGTAGAAAATAAAATTATTATATGGCACAAAGTTATGAAGCAGCTGGAGTAAACCTCGAAGCTGGATATGAGTCAGTAAGACGTATAAAGAGCCACGTTGCCTCTACGGCACGTTTGGGCGTAATGGGCAATATCGGTGCGTTTGGTGGTATGTTCGACCTCTCGGCACTAAATATCAAAGAGCCAGTTTTGGTTAGTGGAACCGATGGCGTGGGTACAAAGTTGAAGCTCGCTTTCGCGATGGATAAGCACGACACAATCGGTGTGGATGCTGTTGCGATGTGTGTGAATGATGTTTTGGCACAAGGTGCTGAGCCATTGTATTTCCTTGATTATGTTGCTGTTGGACACAACGAACCAGCTAAGATTGAGGCTATCGTTGCGGGCGTAGCGGAAGGGTGTCGCCAAGCAGGTTGCGCACTTATCGGTGGTGAGACTGCCGAGATGCCAGGTATGTACCCTGATGGAGAGTATGACATCGCAGGTTTCACTTGTGGAGTTGTCGAGAAGAGCCAACTTATTGATGGCACAAAGGTTAAGGTGGGCGACGTATTGGTTGGAGTTGCTTCGTCGGGAGTTCACTCGAATGGCTTTTCGTTGGTTCGTAAGATCGTGGCGGACAATAGCTGTGATCTGAATGAGGTGTATCCAGAGTTGGGTTCGGAGCGCCTTGGTGAGGTGTTGTTGACCCCTACAAAGATCTATGTAAAGCAAGTTTTGGAGGTTGTTAAGGGTTGTGATGTTCACGGAATTAGCCACATCACGGGTGGTGGTTTCGATGAGAATATCCCACGTATCTTGACCCCTGATATGGGAATCGAGATTGTGGAGGGTAGCTGGGAGATCCTTCCTGTCTTTAAGTTCTTGGAGGCTAAGGGGGGTGTTTCGCACCGCGAGATGTTCAATATCTTCAATATGGGTATCGGAATGGTTATCGCGTTGGATGCTAGCGAGGCTGATAAGGCGATTGAGATACTTGCGGTAGCAGGCGAGAAGGCAAGCGTGATAGGAAAAATCACTGATAAACCAGGCTCAGTCGAGATTATCTAAGACAAAAAGGAAACGAAGTTTCCTCCGCCCGTGCGGCTCGCACCGCCAGCCCGGCGCTAGGGCAGTCCAGCCTCTCCGCCCTCCCTCCTTAAAAAGCATCTTTTGCTTTAGCAAAAGTGCGCGGAGGGCGGCAACTCGCAAGAGTTGCAACTTTCGGAAATGATTTGGAAAATTCAGCTCCTTTGGAGCTGCGCCCTCCGCGCCCTTTTGTTCCAAAAGTGCTTTTTAAGGAGGGAGGGCGGAGAGGCTGGACTGCCCTAGCGCCGGGCTGGCGGTGCGAGCCGCACGGGCGGGAGAAACTTCGTTTCTCTAATACAATACTAACTGACCAATGGAGACAATTGACCAAAAACTTAAAATCGCCATCTTCGCCAGCGGCAGCGGCTCCAATTTCGAAGCCCTAGCCGTAGCGTGTCAATCAGGCGAGATAGATGCCGATGTAGCACTCATGGTATGCGACAAGCCAGGCGCAAAGGTGATCCAAAGAGCCGAGCGCCTAGGTATCAAAAGCCTAGTACTCAGCCCCAAAGATTTCGCATCAAAGGCAGAGTATGAGCAACGAATCCTCGATGAACTTGAATCGGAGCACGTGGAGCTAATCTGCTTAGCAGGATATATGAGAATTATAACAGATGTACTTTTGGAGGCCTTCCCCGAGCGAATGTTGAATGTTCACCCCTCGCTGTTGCCAGCATTCAAGGGTGCCCATGCAATCGAACAAGCGTTGGAGTATGGTGTGAAGTACTTCGGAGTATCAATACATTACGTTACTGCTGAGCTAGATAGCGGATCAATAATCGACCAAGAGGTATTCAGATACGAAGGTCGCAATGTCGAGGAGCTAGAGCAAATGGTGCACAAAGTGGAGCACCCTCTCTATATCAAGGCGGTAAAGAATTTAGTCGAACTATTAAATAATTAAATAATATAATGAAAAGAGCACTGTTTAGCGTAAGCGACAAATCGGGCGTTGTAGAGTTCGCTCGCGATTTGGTGGCGTTGGGATGGGAGATCATCGCAACGGGTGGCACCATGAAACTCTTGGCAGATAGCGGCATCAACGTTATCAATATCAGCGATATAACAGGTTTTCCAGAGATCTGTGACGGACGCGTTAAGACCCTTCACCCAAATGTTCACGGAGGTTTGTTGGCACGCCGCGACGACGAGAGCCACTTGGCGGCACTCAAGGAGAACAACATCGAATTTATAGACATGGTGTGCGTAAACTTGTACCCATTTAAGTCGACAATCGCCAACCCAAATGTGAAGTTGGAGGATGCAATCGAGAATATCGACATCGGTGGACCATCAATGTTGAGAAGTGCAGCAAAGAACTTTGCAGATGTCACAGTAGTTTGTGATCCAGTGGATTACGCTCAAATTGTCGAGGAGATCAAGGCTGGTGGCAACACCACTCGCGAGACCCGTTTTGGACTTATGGCGAAGGCATTTACCCACACTGCGGAGTATGACACAATGATCGCTGGCTTTATGCGCAAACATGCAGGACTTTCTGAAAAATTGTTCTTGGAGTTCGATCTAGTTCAATCATTGAGATATGGCGAGAATCCACACCAAAATGCGAAGTTCTTCGCATCTGAAGAGCAGGTTCCATTCTCTCTAGCTCACGCTAAGCAACTTAATGGTAAGGAGTTATCATACAACAATATCCAAGATGCAAATGCTGCACTCTGCATCACACGCGAATTTGCGGAGCCTTTCTGTGTAGGTCTTAAGCACATGAACCCATGTGGAGCTGCAGTTGGTAAGGATGTAGTCGAGGCGTGGACTAAGGCTTATGAGGCTGACACGGTAAGTATCTTCGGAGGTATTGTCGCTACAAACCAAACAGTTACAAAGGAGGCGGCGGAGCTTATGAAGCCAATCTTCTTGGAGATCATCATGGCTCCAGCATTCACCCCCGAGGCTTTGGAGGTGTTGTGCACAAAGAAGAATTTGCGCCTTTTGGAGGTCGACATGACCCCATCGGAGGCTACAACTCAACAATATGTAAGTGTGAATGGCGGTATGTTGGTTCAAGATTTGGACACCACAACAAAATCTATCGCTATGGATATGTGCGTTACGGAGGCTAAGCCACAAGAGTCGCAACTATCCGACATGGATTTCGGTTGGAGAATCGTGAAGCACGTTAAGTCGAACGCTATCGTTGCGGTCAAGGGTGGTCAAACGTTGGGCGTTGGTGCAGGTCAAATGAACCGCATTGGCTCGGCAGAGATCGCACTTAATCAAGCTAAGGCTAAGGGTGTTGCAGAGGGTATCGTTTTGGCATCGGATGGTTTCTTCCCATTTGATGATTGCGTTACTGTTGCTGCATCGTTTGGTGTGAATGCAATTGTTCAACCAGGCGGAAGTGTTCGCGACGAGGATTCGATCAAGAAGGCGAATGAGAATGGCATCGCGATGGTGTTTACTGGAATGCGTCACTTCAAACATTAAAAAGTTCTAATTCGTGGTATTCTTAACCCATGTCATTGCGGACTTGATCCGCAATCTCACCTGAAATAGTTATTTATGAGATTGCGGATCAAGTCCGCAATGACATGGGTTGTTGCACTTTAAATGACAATAAATATCATTTTATTATGAAAAAAGTATTAGTAATCGGCTCGGGAGGTCGCGAGCACGCAATCGTCGACGCGCTAAAGCGTTCAGACGATGTGTCGCGCGTATATTGTGCCCCAGGCAACGCTGGAATCTCGAAGATTGCCGATTGTGTAGATATTAAGGAGACCGATGTGGAGGCGCTATGCAAATTCGCCCTCGACAAGGATCTCGACCTAGCTGTCGTGGGCCCCGAAGTGGCATTGGCAGCAGGTGTTGTAGATCGTTTCAAAAAGGCGGGACTTCGTATCTTTGGTCCCAATAAGGCGGCGGCTCAAATCGAGTCGAGCAAGGAGTTCGCCAAGGAGTTGATGAAGAAATACGACATCCCAACGGCAGCATTCGAGACCTTCGAGGAGTATGCCCCAGCATTGGAGTATGTGAAGAGAGGATCGTTCCCTGCGGTGTTGAAGTATGATGGCTTGGCAGCAGGTAAGGGTGTAGTAATTGCGGAGACTTTGGAGGAGGCCGACGCGGCACTTAAGGATATGTTGTTGGACGATAAGTTCGGCAAGGGAAAGGTTGTGATCGAGGATTTCTTGTGTGGTCCCGAATTTTCGTTTATGTGCTTCGTGGATGGCGACAAGGTATATCCTATGGTGTTGTCGCAAGATCACAAGCGCGCTTATGATGGCGACAAGGGCCCAAATACAGGCGGTATGGGAGCATACTCTCCAGTGCCTATCATCACCGATGAGGATGTTGATTATGCCCTAAAAAATATTATGCAACCTACAGCTGAGGCGATGATCGCGGAGGGTGCACGTTACTCGGGAGTGTTGTATGGAGGACTTATTAAGACCCCACAAGGGATCAAGGTTATTGAGTTCAATGCTCGATTTGGTGACCCCGAGACGGAGATCGTATTGCCACGCATGAAGAGCGATATTTGCGATGTGTTCTGCGCAATTGCCGATGGTAAACCAGCTAAGATTGAGTGGCATGACTTCGCGACTTTGGGAGTAGTTTTGGCATCGAAGGGATACCCTGGAGATTACGAAAAGGGCTTTGAGATTAAGGGTCTCGACAAGGTTGATGCTAAGGTCTACCACATGGGAACCGCTAAGAAGGATGGTAAGATTGTAACCGCTGGCGGTCGCGTTTTGATCGTTGTTGGCAAGGGCGACACACTCAAAGATGCACACGCCAATGCGATGGCTGAGATCCAAAAGATCGAATGCGACAATTTGTTCTCTCGCTCCGATATTGGATGGCAAGTAATTAAATAATAATGGGACTGCCCCTGCGCGGGGCGAGCGCCAGGGTGCTCCCTGGGGAGCTAATTTATATAGCGTGTGGGGTGCGCAATAGCAGAAGCTATTGCACATATAAATTATTATCATGATCTATTCCCACGAAAGCGAGCTTTCGAGTCATAGATCATGATAATAATTTAATCGAAAACTAAAAGTTTTCGCCCCACTCGAAGGTAACATTTACCACTAAACTTTGATTAACCAAAAAAAGTTAAAACTAAAATAAGATGATAGTAAGCGGAAAAGAGCTTTCGGCAAAGTTGAAGGCGGAGATGGCGGCTGAGGTCGCAACTTTTGACGAGAAATATGGTCGTGTGCCACACTTGGTTGTAGTGTTGGTAGGCGAGGATCCAGGAAGTGTGTCATATGTGCGCGGAAAGGGTCAAGCGTGTGATGTTGTGGGTATTAAGAACACAACTATCAAGCGCGAAGATACAATCAGCGAAGAGGAGCTACTCGGCATTATCGACGGATTGAACGAAGATGATGGGGTAGATGGAATCTTGGTGCAACTACCACTTCCTAAACATATTGATTCCGACAAGGTGATTGCTGCGATCCTTAAGGAGAAAGATGTGGATGGTTTCCACCCTCTCAATGTAGCGTCGCTATGGATGAAGCAAGAGTGTACACTTCCATGTACACCCAAGGGAATAATCAAGATGATGAAGTCGGCAGGTGTCGAGATCTCGGGTAAGAAGGCTGTAGTTTTGGGACGTAGCAACATCGTGGGTCTCCCTGTGTCGAAGTTACTTTTGGATGAGAATGCAACGGTGACAATCGCGCATAGTCGTACACAGAACCTTGCGGAGGTGACTCGCGAGGCGGAGATCTTGGTTGTGGCGATTGGTCGTCCGAAGTTCGTAACGGCAGATATGGTTGGTGCTAATGCTGTGGTTATTGATGTTGGTGTGAACCGCGATCCTGAGACTGGAAAGTTGTGTGGCGATGTCGACTATGCGGCAATCGAACCAAAGGCAGCAGTTATAACTCCAGTTCCTGGAGGTGTGGGTCCAATGACAATTTGTTGCTTGATGGAGAACACAATCGAGTGTTTCCTTCGAAAAATGAAGTAAATTATCATTTTTATATCTATGGATAAATAGAGCTCCCTTTTGCGGGGAGCTCCTTTTAAAACCTTCTTCCTATAATTTTTACTCAATGAAACTACGAAATATATCAATCCTTGTGGGGCTACTCCTCATAATGGATCAACTGCTTAAGGTCATAATCAAAACCACAATGCGAATTGGTGAATCAATTATCGTATTCCCCGATTGGTTTCAAATCCGTTTTGTCGAGAATAATGGTGCGGCTTTCGGTATGCAAATATCGTCGGGCGGAGCTATAGATTGGGGCAAGATGGTGTTGAGCGGATTTAGAGTTTGTATGATCTGTGCCTTGGCATATTATATCTGCTATCTGGTTAAACATAAGGCTCCTAAGGGGGTGATTATATCGATGGCGATGATCTTTGCAGGGGCTGTGGGCAATATGATCGACAGCGCGGTGTATGGATTGTTGTTTTCGGCATCTACCCCTATGAGTGTTGCGGAGTTTGGCGGCGAAGGGTATGCTAGCTTTATGATGGGTCAAGTGGTTGATATGTTTTATTTTCCTCTGTTTCAGTGGAATAATATCCCCTCGTTTCTCTCTTTTTTGGTCGACTCCAACAACTATTTCTTTGGGGCTATTTTCAATTTGGCGGATAGTTACATTTCGGTTGCGGTGGTCTATCTGCTGATTTTTCAGTGGAAATATTTTAACCAAGAGGAGGGTGCATAATGTATTTGATAGAGGTTGAGAGCTCATTTGAACAGCTGTGGAGATACAACACAATTGTGATGTGTGGGGGGTACTCCGCCACCTCGGAGCAGTTGTATGTTGTGTCGCAGGAGGATATAATCTCGCCAGAGGATTCACCTATCGAGAGCGAACCCGAAGGGTATGAACTCCCTCGAAGAGTGTCACTTAAGGGCGATAAGGCGGATAATATTCGAGCTATAATATATGTGGTTCCGCACATTTTGCCTTTGGGTAGAGGTGTCGAAGAATCACCCGATTTCGACCTCGAAATAAAAATATCTAAGGGTAAGAAGATAATCTACAACACCACCCATCAAGTGAATCAATGGGGTGGAGCATCAATTGAGATAAAGCTATAATTCGCTCTCGCTCGTCGAGATAAAACTATAATTATCATGGAGTTAACTAAATACATGCGCCGACCAAGCCACGAGGTTCGCATCGGCAATATCTGCGTCGGTGGTTTGCATCCTGTGGCGGTGCAATCGATGACAAATACCGATACTGCCGACACCAAATCGAGTGTCGACCAAATCCGTAGAATCGAGGCTGCAGGAGCCCCCATCATCCGCCTCACGGCTCAAGGGCGCAAGGAGGGTGAAAATCTCAAAAATATAGTCGACCAGTTGCATCTAATGGGCTCTCGATCAGCTATCGTGGCCGATATTCACTTCACTCCCGAAGTGGCAACCATTGCGGCGCAATATGTCGATAAGGTGCGTATAAATCCAGGAAACTATCGTTTCGAGGGTGATGATTTCGAGCGCCTTATGGAGCAGTGCGCTGAGCGCGGTGTGGCACTTAGGGTCGGAGTAAACCATGGATCACTCGCCAAGCGAATTTTCGATGAGTATGGCGATACTCCGCGCGGAATGGTCGAAGCGGCGATGGAGTTTTTGAGACGATGTCAAGAGGTTGATTTTAGGGATGTTGTGGTGTCGATGAAGTCGAGTAACACGAGAGTTATGTTGTACGCCTACAGAATGTTGTGCGAAGCGATGGAGCGTGAGCAGATGAGCTATCCTATTCATTTGGGGGTGACCGAGGCGGGCAACGAGATCGAGGGGCGCATAAAGAGTGCCGTGGGAATCGGAGCATTGCTTGGTGATGGAATTGGCGACACATTGCGCGTATCGCTCACCGAAGCACCCGAAAATGAGGTGCCTGTGGCGAAGAGATTGGTCGAATATTTTGAGTCGAGAGGCGACGAAGAGTTTGTTATAAATGATGCTTCGCGATATTCGCCAACCGAATATTGCCGTCGTTCAAAAGTATCTATTCCAATCATTCATAGTGAATTAACAGATGAGTTCACAATCATCGAGAGCCTATCCCAGAACCCTTCGGCAGAGCTCCGTACGGCGATTCTGAACCTTGGCGACGATCGTCCAGTTGTTGTGAAGCGCAGGTACGAGGGTGCGGATATGGAGGATGTCGCGATTCGTGCGGCGGCAGATTTGGGTGTTCTGTTTTTGGATGGTTTGGCAGATGGAATTATAGTCGATGCCCCAGCCCTCACATTGGAACAACGCTCTCAAATAGAGTTGCTTATACTCCAAGCATCGCGTGTGCGTCAAAGCCAAACAGAATATATCGCATGCCCTAGTTGCGGACGTACACTCTTCGATATTGAACAGAGCTTGGCGCAAATTAAAGAGGCGACATCGCACCTTAGCCACCTCAAAATCGGGGTTATGGGGTGCATTGTAAATGGACCTGGTGAGATGGCAGATGCAGACTATGGATATGTGGGTGCCGCTCCAGGGCGTATAACTCTATATAAGGGTCGCACGCTTATTGAGCGCAATATTCCTCAAAGCGAAGCTATTGAGCACCTCATAAATCTAATCAAAGCAAATGGCGATTGGCGCGAAAAAGAGAAATAATGACAATACTACCATCTGTATATCTTCCTAATATTGAGTATTTTGCACATATCGCACAAGGTGCATGTACGATAGACCTAGGCGAAAACTATATCAAACGCTCCGCCCGAAATCGGACGCGAATTATGACCGCTTCGGGGGTTATGGAGCTATCGGTTTGTGTTCGCAATGCCAATCGTCCGCGTATGCCGATGGGTAAAATTGAGATTGATTACTCCAAAAAATGGCAACATCAACACTCGTTGGCGATCCTTTCCGCCTATAAATCATCACCCTTTTATGACCACTATGCGCCATATTTCGAACCGATATTTGGTGCTAAATATGAGAGGTTAGTAGATCTTAATTGGGCTCTCACGGAGCTTATTATCAAGTTGTTGGGTATTAAGGCAGATCTTACAATATCGACCGAATATGTCACCGCCCAAGAGGGGGATAGGGATCTGCGTCCCAAGAGAAGAGAGGATGTGGAGAGTTTTGAGCATGAGCCATACATTCAAGTTTTTTATGATCGCGAACCCTTCGTTGCGAATCTTTCGATTTTGGATCTTCTGTTCAACGAGGGAACAGCGGCGCTATCTATCTTGATAAATAGCAAATTATAGAGATTTTTGTTATCTTTGTGGAAATTAACGATTTTTATTCTGCAATTTAGAAGATATAAAATATATGAATTGGATTGATATAGTTATTTTACTTCTCCTAGCCTTCGCCCTCTATAGCGGAGCGGTGAGAGGCGTTATTGTTCAACTATGTTCGATACTTGGGGTAATTCTAGGTATTTGGTTGGGCGTAAGATATGGCGAAGTTATAGGCTGCTTGATAGGTGTCACGAGCGATTATGCTTTTGCTGTGGGGTTGTCGATTGTGGTTATTGCCACGGTGGTTGCACTCGCTGTTGTTGCTCGATTGTTTAGAGGGCTATTTAAATTCGCTGGGCTCGGAGTGTTGGATCGAATTCTTGGCGCAGCCCTTTCGGGGTGTAAATATGCGTTGATAATTAGCGTGTTGTTGGGTATATTCGACACCTTTAATTCGAATATCAACCTATTGGACAAAAGCGTTATTTCGCAATCGAAACTCTATAGACCGATGATTAATATCAGCGACTCAATATTCCCAGCACTCGATTGGACAAAACAACAGATAGATAGTGGACTCGAAAAATTACAGTAACTTTAGTGGGGTTGTGACCCAAGCCACAGGTTCGTGGTATGATGTTTTGCATGAGGGTGTTACCCACAGATGTCGAATCCGTGGGCGACTCAGATTGAAGGGTGCGCGCTCCACATCGCCCGTCGTGGTGGGCGATATTGTACAGTGCGAAGCGGAGGATGAAACGCTCCAAAGTTATGTGATTTGTGGAGTTGAACCGCGTCGCAACTACATAATTCGTCGCGCGTCGAACCTATCGAAGGAGTCCCATATAATTGGGGCGAATATCGACCGTGCGGTGATTGTCGTGACGCTTTTTGCGCCCGAAACAGCCACCGAATTTATAGATCGTTTCCTTATCACATGTGAAGCATATAAGGTGCCTGCGACAATCCTCCTAGCCAAAATCGACCTAGCATCGGCAGAGGCTCCCGAGGCGGTAGAGGAGTTTCATGCTATATACGAAAGTGCTGGGTATGAGGTGATTGATATATCGGCAACCGAGGGTATAGGGCTCGACCATGTGCGCGAAATGTTGCACAACCACACAACCCTCATATCGGGAAATTCGGGTGTAGGAAAATCGACCCTCATAAAGGCAATTGAGCCCCAATTGGAGATCCGCACGGGCGAAATCTCGGCAAGCCACAGCAAAGGTAAACACACCACAACATTCTCGACAATGTACCCCCTAAGCGATGGGGGATATATCATCGACACACCTGGAATCAAGGGGTTTGGACTTCTCGACATCGACGACGAAGAGTTGTGGCACTACTACCCCGAAATGATGGCTTATGGCGCTGATTGCCAATTTTATAATTGCACCCACACCCACGAACCAAAATGTGCTGTTCGCACAGCGGTGGAGCGAGGTGAGATCGCATATTCGAGGTACGAAAGCTACCTCAAAATCCTTGATGAAGATGATAAATATAGAAAATAATAACGAACAGGAGTGGTTGCGCCAACGCATAGAGTATCTTGCGGAGTTTATGACTCCCGAGCGATTAGATACCTTGCGCACGACAATCTCGAAGCGCACGCGTCGAATGACCATCCTCACCGAGAACACCTTTCATTCGCAAAATGCTAGCGCCTTGATGCGTCACTGCGAAGCGTTTGGATTGCAGGAACTTCACGCCGTTGAGAATTTATGTTCGTTTACCACCCATCGCGATATTGTGCGAGGCACCGACAAATGGGTCGACATCAAGAGGTATCACACCACAACCGAAGCATTGCAAGCTCTTAAGAGCGAAGGGTATAGGATTGTGGCGACAACTCCTCATCGCGAAGATCACACCCCCGAAACATTCGATGTCGAGGCAGGGAAGTTTGCCCTTGTATTTGGGACGGAGCATGCTGGAATTTCGAATGAGATAATCGCAAATGCCGATGAGTTTCTGCGCATACCCATGTGCGGAATGGTCGAGAGTTTGAATGTCTCAGCATCGGCAGCGATACTTATATATATGCTCTCGGAGCGAATGAGACTCACTACAGAAGATTGGCAACTATCAGATATAGAACAGATACGACTGTTGTATAGATGGATGAAATCAAGCGTTCGCGACTCGGAAGGGGTACTTAAACGTCAATTCGAGGAGTTTTAGTGGCGATTCGCAAAGTGTGCGTTGTGCATGGCTGGTCTGCCTTCGGCGAGCGGAGTGCTCTCCGCGGAGCTGATTTTTATATAGCGGATGGGGGTATAGAGCTTTCAGCTCTAAAATTTTGAGAGAGATAGGATTATTACCAAATAAATTTGGATAATCCTATCTCTCTCAAAATTCTTCAAATGGCTTTGCCATTTGAACCCCACCGAGGTTACACATATTGGTTGCGCATATTGTTACTCGAAACCTACTTCTCTATAATATCGGCAACCTCCATTTGTTCGCGCATTAGATAAGCCTTTGGAAATACTTTTTGCACTTTGTCGAGCAATATTACAGCCTCCTCTTGTGTCACACAGTTGCCGACGCTGACCTTAAAATATGGATTCTCATAGACCATGTATAGCTCTTCGTCGGGGAATTTCTGTTCGAAAAGTTTCTTCGCCTCATTTGCATTGTGGCGCGCGGTGGCTCCATTATCGAAAAATATACCTATTCGATACCCCAGAAAATTATTTTTGCGTGCCGATTGATTAATCTTTGCAAGTGCACTTTTAGCATCTTGCGATTCATATATCTCGACTACTCCTTCCGATTCAGAGTTAGCCATAGTGAGCGAACCCTTAAAAGTCTCTAAATTTTGCGCCATGGCTGTTGTCGCAAATAGTAAGAGTGTGAAAGCTAAAATTTTACGTACCATTATCTCAATAATTTTTCAAAATTTATATCTAAATCCTTTGCGCGTAATCTTCTGCGCATAAAAACCTTTTTGCGTCGGGCAACCCCTTCAACGCCTATTTCGTAACCAAAAGTTAATTTATCTATGTATCTTTCAATCGGATACCTCCTCATTGCATATAACGTCGCAGGGTCATCCCTTTGGACTCTCCATCGAGTAACTTCGCGAATCATCTCCTCTGCCGAAACCTCAATCCCGTCAATAAGCATAAAACTCACTAAATCCTCACCCTTTATCTGCACCGAGATTTTCGCTTTGTCAATAACAATATCGCGCCCAGAATCATTTCGCAACACCATCTCAACCCTCACCGTGTCGGACTCTATGCCATCCATGATCTCGATCCCTTCGATAGCAAAATCCGAAGACAATACACCACACGACACCACACATGACAATGCCATAAATAGCCCTACGAAATATAATATCCCCCTGCGCATCACACTCTATTTACACTTTGCGCCCGATATATATCTGCGCAATTCCAAAACTTTGACTCCTAACCTTACACTCTTCAAAACCAACGCTTTGCAACATCTCTACAATCTTCATAGGTTCTGGGAACTCATCTACCGATGCAGGTAGGTACTCATACGCTCGTCGATCCTTCGAAATCAACCCACCTACAATAGGCAAGATGTGTCGAGAGTAGAGGTTGTAGAACCATCTAAATAGTGGGTTTTGGGGTGTCGAGAACTCCAAAACAACGATATGTCCACCGCTCTTTGTCACTCGTGCCATCTCCGAAAATCCACCTATCAAATCTCCAAAATTTCGCACTCCAAATGCCGCCGTCACAACATCTACCGTACCATCTGCCATATCGATACTCTCCGCCACGCCACATCGTAGATCGATCCTCGACGACAAACCTCTCTGTTCAACTTTGCGTCGCGCAACAGCCAACATCCCCTCCGAAAGGTCAATCCCCACGACATGTGCCGATGACACCCTTTGCGCCATAGCAATAGCTAAATCGCCTGTTCCTGTCGCCAAATCAAGGATCTCCGCAGGGTTGAATCCCTCAACAATTCGAACGACTCTTTTGCGCCAAATCTTATCTATCTGCACAGATAATATGTGGTTGAGTTTATCATATTCGGGAGCGATGTTATCGAACATCTCCTTCACCTCTTCGCTCTTTGTCGACTCCTCTCTATTATATGGTTTCATATATGTCTCAAAAATATATGTTTCAAAAAAACTACTTATACTTAACAATCTCGTCGGGCGAAATTGTCGCGACCATCCTTGTGGGTAAAATCATAACCACCAGAATCACCACCACAACCGCCATATTCAGCGCAACGATCCACCCCACACCAAGCTCTATGGGCACCTCGGATAACATATACCCCGAAGCCTCTAACTTCAAAACACCCCATCTTTGTTGTATCAAACAGAGCGCGATACCCACCACATTGCCCCAAGTTAACCCCCTAAGGGTCACACTCAAAGCTCTATATAAAAATATTTTGCGCAGAGCTCCATTGCCCATTCCGAGTGCCTTCAACACTCCAATCATATGCGTACGCTCCAACACCAAAATCAACAGCGCTGTGGTCATGTTAAACAACGCCACAATCAACATAATTGTCACTACAACCACGCCATTCACATCATGCGTTCGCATCCAATCATATAGCGATGGATATAACTCCTCGATGGATTGCACTCCAACATCATCCAAGGATTGTAGCTCAATGTCACTTAAATTGGTATCAGCCCCAAAGATAATCTTTTTATTTAATATCTCGGCAATTTCCGATGCCTCGTCTGCTCTATTTATCCAAATTTCGATACCCGAAACCTCACCTTGATCCCAGCCATTTACCCTTCGCATAGCCTCAATATCAGCTATTATCATCTGTTTTTCGACCTCTCCAATTCCTATCGAAAATACTCCACCAACCTTAAACGTAAGACGTTCAATGTTGCCACTTTCGTCGCCAAAGAGTAGCTCCAATCGTTCCCCCACATTAACCTCCATATCGTTTGCCAACTCTCTGGAAATAAGCAGTTCGCGACGAGTCTCGGAGCGTCCAAACATCGGGGCAGAACCCTCAACCATATACCCCTCAAAAAACTCCCGATTATATAGCGAATCGACCCCCTTAACCACAACGCCCTCAATAATATCGCCTCCACGAGCTATCGCCCCACGGCTAATAAACGATGAGTGTCGTTTAGCTTCATCAAACTCTATGACCGTTTCCAATGCGTCGCTCACCTCAATCGACCTTTGCCCCGACACATCGACACCCCTCACATGCCCCACAACTACATGCCCCGACAATCCCGAAAGTTTCGAGTCGATTTGAGTTTTGAACCCTCCGATAACCGCGATTGTGATAATCATCACAACAATACCCAACGCCACAGCCACAGTAGCCACGCGCATCATAACACTTGGCTCCCGATTTTGCCTCTCTTGCTCACTGCGTCGAGCTATGAAATACTCTAAATTCACCAAAAAAAGTTAGAAAAAGATAATAAATATGGTGCAAGGTAACACATTTTTTCCTATTTTTGACACCAAAAGCAGAACAAAGCGCCAAATTAAACGACGCAATTTTTAATTTTACCCAAACGTTATATTATTAACGTACAAATTTAAAAGTAAAACTATGTTATTTCAAACATTACAAGCGGTGACCCAAGATCCCGCAATAGCAAATAATGGCCTATCAGCCTTCACCTCATCGGGTGCATTCTTCCTAATGATCGCCATCGGAATCGTCGGCTTCGTAGTTCAACAACGCCTACAATCGGTGTTCCGCAAATACTCGCAAGTATCATCGCCAAATGGTATGAGTGGAGCCGAGGCAGCGGCTAAGATGTTGCGCGACAACAATATCCACAACGTCAAAATCACACACGTCGGAGGTCACCTCACAGACCACTACAACCCAGCTACTCACACCGTAAACTTGTCGGATAGCGTCTATTCGAGCCGTAGTATTGCTGCTGTTGCTGTCGCTTGCCACGAGTGTGGACACGCAATCCAACATGCTCAATCCTATGCGCCACTTGTCCTTCGTTCACAATTGGTGCCAATCGTGAGTTTCTCTTCGCGCATGGCGACATGGGTGATTATCGCAGGTATGTTGATGATCTCAAGTGGTCTAGGCGAGATGATCTGCTGGGTCGGAATCGCAATGATCGGTATGTCGGCACTCTTTTCGATTGTCACTTTGCCTGTGGAGTACAACGCATCGTCGCGCGCATTGGAGTGGATGGAGCGCAGTCGCACAGCCCAAGGGTTGGCTCATGCTCAAGCCTCTGAGGCACTTAGATGGGCGGCGCGCACATATCTTGTTGCGGCACTTTCGGCTATCGCTACAGTGTTATACTATGTTATGATTCTTATGAATCGTCGAGACTAAGGCGGGTGTCATGGAGGATTTTAGTCGTAAAGTTGGCACCTCGTGCCTGCTCCTAATACTACTTTTAGTAGTTATGGGTTTTATCCCCGCCATGAGTATTGGTGGGGTAGATCTTAAGCGTATTAATATCCTCTCCGAACTCTCGCTAAGCGATAAATCATTCGATTTTAACTACGACTCAAACTACGATTTTGGAGCCGATTTCGATCCAAATATCGAGATCCCCGATGTCGTAGCACTCGAACTCGACGAGGAGGAGTATCAAATCGACCTCCACGAAGTCTCTGCCTCGGCTGCCGAAGCACGCGAACTCCTCGCGATGCTATCTGACGAAACCAACGAAACCAACGACTCCGTTAACTCGATTGATTCAACAAATTCAGACAACTCAACCACCCAAATAGATCCCCAAGATCTTAACACTCTACAAATAGACACCACAAGATTATTAAAGGAGGCGAAACTAACCCCAATCGAAAATTTCGACTCCACAGAGTTCACCTCCCTAGATAGGTTATACACCAAACTAAACACCCCCAATGCAACAATCCGCATTGCAGTTTTGGGCGACTCATTTATCGAAGGTGACATCATTACATGCGACCTTCGCGAAATATTCCAAAGTCGCTATTGCGGTTGCGGAACAGGCTTTGCACCAATAGATTCCCCCCTCACGCGCTATCGCAAAACTATCAAAACAACCTCTTCGGGTTGGACAACCTACAATGTGATGCAGAAACGCACCACCCCCGAAGATCTCGCCCCTTATTACCCCGTGTCGGGATGGGTGTCGAAACCCGAGAATGGAGCTACCACCAAATGGGAGGGCTCCGAAGCTCGTAAATATCTTAACTCGTGGGGCGAAACACATATCCTTTTTAGATGCGATTCACGCACCGTCATCGAAACAGTTGTCAACGATACCGATCTCCAAACTCACACCTTCGATGGCAAAAATATGGTGCAACAAATCAAACTCACACAACCCGACATCCACTCCGTGAGCCTAAAGATAGTATCTGGAGCAGAGGGATTTATAGGTTATGGAGCGATCTTTAATTCACCCCAAAAGGATGGAGGAGTATGTGTCGACAACTACTCCATACGTAGCAATAATGGTCAAGCAATGCTTTGGACAAACCCTTCGGTAAATGTTCAAATCGACCACCTTGTGGGTGGATACGACTTGGTGATCCTCCAATATGGACTCAATATAATGCAAAAGGGTGTGAATAACTATACTCGATATGGTGCGCAGGTCGAAAAGATGATCGCCTATGTTAAGGAGTGTTTCCCCCAAGCGGCAGTTTTGGTGATGGGGGTGAGCGACCGCTCGATGAAGGAGGATGGCACCTATCGCCCTATGAGCGAAGCACCTAGATTAACCCACTATCAACGTCAAGCAGCCCACAATGCAGGTGTTGCATTTTGGAGCACCTACGACGCTATGCAAGCACAAGGGGGAATGTCTAACTTCGTTAGCGAGGGGTGGGCAGCTAAGGATTTTACCCATATCAACCTAGCAGGAGGTCGACAAATAGCGATGGCTTTGGCAGATGCACTAATCTTCGACCACTACAAATGTTGTCCGCTAATAGTTCGTCACGACCACGAAAATATTATCCAACCAATCTCCAATGAAGTTGTTGTAGGTTCAATATCAATCGAATAACGCATATGGATTGGATCTCTACAACCATAACCCCTATATTTGCGAAACTTATAGCGCTTCTCACCTACACCCCTGCCGAACCGATGATCTTCAGCAGTGGGGTATTCTTGTTCCTCTTCACTGCATTTGTGTTGATTTATGCAAGATTACGACGCTTGCCAACGGTTCGAATAGCTTATGTTGTAGCCTTTTCGCTATACTTTTACTACAAATCTAGTGGTTTCTACTTTTGGTTGCTTATCTTCGCATCGGTGAGCGACCACACCCTTGCGCTATATATCGACATTGTAAAGCGTCAATGGCTCCGCAAGGCGCTTTTGACCCTTAGTGTTGTAATAAATCTTGGGGTTCTGATATATTTTAAATATACCAATTTTTTTATCGACATAGCCAACACGATCTCGGGCTCGTCGAGAATCCAATTTCAAGATATATTCCTCCCCGTAGGTGTATCATTCTTTGTGTTTCAGTCGCTTAGCTACACCATAGATATATATCGTCGCAAACTAAAACCGCTCGAAAATTGGCTCGACTATCTATTTTATCTCAGCTTTTTTCCGCAACTTGTCGCAGGACCTATCGTCCGCGCAACAGATTTTATACCCCAAATCCGCAAACCTCTCTATGTCTCCAAGAAGATGTTTGGAGGGGCGATATTTCTCATCGTAAGCGGACTTTTCAAAAAGGCAGTCATCAGCGACTATATATCGCTAAACTTTGTCGATAGAATCTTCGATGACCCACTCCTATACTCTGGTTTAGAGTCCCTTATGGCGATATATGGCTATGCCCTTCAAATCTACTGCGACTTTTCGGGATACTCCGAAATGGCAATCGGCATCGCACTACTCCTAGGGTTCCATTTTCCGCCCAACTTCGATGCCCCCTATAAATCTGCCACCATCACCGAATTTTGGCGACGTTGGCACATATCGCTCTCTTCGTGGCTTCGCGACTACCTCTACATATCGCTTGGAGGAAATCGTAAAGGGCAGAAGAGAACATATATTAACTTGATGATTACCATGCTCCTAGGAGGTTTATGGCATGGTGCAGCGGTGCGCTTTATATTGTGGGGAGGATTACATGGCTTGGCTCTTGCCCTTCACAAAGCGTGGATGACCGCATTCCCCTCGGCAAAGATGTTAGGGTGCGATATGAACCCCATAATTCGGATTTTTTCAACCCTCTTCACCTTTCATGTCGTATGCCTCGGATGGCTCCTATTTCGTGCCGAATCTATGCAGACGGTGACACTCATGCTGAGCCAAATATTCACCAATTTCAATGGCTCTCTAGCCCCTCAAATGCTCTTGGGCTATAGCGAAGTCTTTGCCCTTATGGCAATTGGCTATACCCTACATTTTCTTCCTAAATCGTTTAGCGACACCGCTCGTACCGCGATAACTAAATCATCTTTACCCCTTCAAATAGCCCTTGTCGCAATGACTATTTGGCTTGTCATGCAGGTTAAATCATCCGATATTCAACCCTTTATCTACTTCCAGTTTTAAGTCCGAACTCTTCTCATCTCCGTTATTAAGGATTGGGGCAAAGAAAAAGAGTAGTTACTCCTGGATAGCACGTATGGGGAATCCATATGTCATAAATGCACTAAAGGGCGATGTTACAACTTCGTCTGTCGTGTATAAACAATATCCTGTTTCGGTACCTATAGGGTTGGCGCTCCACACATATCCAATATCGCCCCAGTCGGTAAGAATATTATTTTTTACTGCGTTTCGGCAACCATAATAGTTGTACACACCCACAGATTTAGTGTTACTGTAATTCTTTTGTGTCGATCCAGTTTTGTCAAATGAGCTCCATGTATCACTCACAGGTATTCTCCACCCCAAAGGTGATGGGTCGAAGATAGATTTACCCACCTCGTCGGTAAGAGATACATTTTTATCAAACCAAATACAATTTGCAAATCGAGCGGCTGTTTCGCCACACCAGTTACCTGAACTACTAGATCCTGTGATAAAGAAATCATCTGAGAACTCCACAGATACATAGTAATTTAAACCCGACACGGATCTTGCCGATGGTTGAGTCGCTCCTGTGCTATATATAGCACCATTACCTGGGAATGGATCTTTACGTCCAAATTGGTAGTAGACAGTGCCTGCACCATAATTTGTGGCAGGTTCATTTCGCTCGCCAATATTACGATCCATTATAAATTTATCTTTGTACATGCCACTCCACACTCCTCCGCTACTGCTGGCATCTTTATAGCGATGTACAGCACCCTCGTAGCCCGATAGGGTATACTCTTTATCTACACCGAGCTCAATATTATCTATGTTTTTATCCGCTATAACATCGGGGTTGTAGTCGGTGAACCAAAGGTGCCACGACCACAATGTACTTTTAGAACCCGTTCCATCATCATCCTGCACTGCGAAGATGAAGTTACCCTCCTGAAACTCTTCGGGTATAATAAACTTCACAGCCATATTTCCGTCGGCATCATACAGCACAGTGTAATCAAACGTGAATGTGTCGCCATCGAAATCCTCCCACACCATCGCGACTGTAAAGTCATCGGTTGTGTTTGCCGCTTTGATCTTCTTTGTGTTGTAGCCTGAATAGTTTTTCCAAAAATCATTAATGCGCTCTTGGATAGGGATCTGAATTATGGTCTCCTTGCCCACCGTTGGGTTGATGATATAGCAGTTAGATATTTGATCTGAGGTGAATAGAAAATCACACTCCGTATCTAATCTAATGACATAGTTATAGGTTTTCCCAGCCTCCCACACGCTACCCTCGGGTATTGTAAGGCTCTTTTGTTCGCCACTATCAAGGGTGACTATCACCTCTGCTCCGTTGGTTAACTCTTGAGGTATCATCATCAGGTAGCCTCGCTCGGTGTTGAGTTGCCCTGAGTTTTCGTTGTCGAGGGTATAATCTGTCTCAATATCCACGCTAAAGGTGTCGGTGGTTACCCCCTCTAAACTCCATTGTGGCTCATTTAGATCATAATCCCACGAGAGCGACCCTTCGTTTATAACGCCTGTGATTTCGACCCCTACGATCTTCTCGACTGCTGTTGACACAATGCTAAAACTAACGCTCGAAAGTGTATGATAGAAATCAAGCGATACGGCACCTCCCACAATCTGTGCATATATATCTTTACGAGGCATCGCAAGCATCAAATCGGGTTGATCTATAGAGTTGCCAGGTATTGAGTAGTTGATAACAAGCTCTCCATCCACAATAGAGGGTGTAACCCCTTTTGTATCTTTGCTGTGTGGCGAATAGGCGAAGAATGTATATCTATCAGTCGCGGATTCATAACCCCACAATACAACCTCCCCATCAATTACCCAATCGCCACTATCCGATATATAATAGCGCTGATTCTCCATCTTCGAGAATCGTGTTATCGTTGACCAATATTCATCTCCAGTCATTGCGCAATAGAGACCAATTGATCCCATATCTTCGGGTTCGTAGACCATCTCTCCTTTGGTGATGGATTCGGTCGATACGTCGATTTGTAATGGCGAATTAGGGGTCATAGCATTGTCTACATCGAGAGATTCAACCTCGCTACACGACAATAAAAATAGCATCACAAGAGAGAAAAATATTCTAATCATAAGAGATATATTAATTGAAAAATATATTATGTTTTCTCTATTTATCAATAACTATACCAAAAATGTGAAAAAGGGTTGAAAATATTTGAAAAGTCTCTTTTAAATACCCAATATCAACACCAAGCAGATGTCTCGAAGCTAAGGCACTGGATCTTCGCCACTTCCGCCCCATGGGTGGCATTTTGATATGCGTACGATAGTAAGCCACGAACCTCTGAAAACTCCATGTTTGCGCAACGCTTCGAGCGCATACTCAGAGCATGTCGGGGTAAATCTACACGATGGAGGGGTAAATGGCGATATGCAGTTGCGGTATATTTGCACCAAAACAACAAGCGGAAAGATCGCAACGCGTCTAATTACACTGCGCAATATGTTCCAATATTTTGCGTAGTGCATTGTGGATTGTTTTGTAGGAGCGGCTCTCCTTGGTGGAGTATATAAGTGCAATATCTAAAGATCGAGGTGCTGAGCCTTCGCAATCCAAGATTATGCTCTTCTGCAATCGATATGCCTCCTTAACTCTGCGTCGAAGCAGATTGCGCTTATTGGCGCGTCGGTGAAACTTCTTGGGGACATTAAACAACACCTCTGCCGAATTGGATTGACTATCAGGCTGAGTATCTGACTGATTATCTAGTTGACTACTAGACCATACATACCTTATAGGATACACAAACCCCGAATTTCCACTCTCGAATAGGCGCTTGATAGCCCCCAGCGAGCGAAGTCGCTCACCGTGTGATAGTGCATTGGGTAGGTATGGTTTTGTCATATACATAAATTATAAAGAGAGAGGTGGCTAGATTCACAGCACACCCCTCTCTCGTATTGTGTTATTGTTTGAAGAGGAGGATTGCAACAAAACGACCCCTCAAAACTATCTTTTTGTCGAGCGACCCCTCTTCGAGAGTTTGCTTTGTTGGCTTTTGATAAACTCCGCCTTCGAAAGATCCTCTTTAAGCTCTACATCGGCAACCTCTTCGCCTGCGGCGATTTGCGTGAGGTAGTTATCTACAGCCTTAACCATCGAAGGGGCTTTGGGGTTGGGAGCCATAGCCTTCACTTTGAGCCCTGCATCCAACGCCGCTGAGAGTGTTGCATTGCCAAATACAGCAACTGGAGGCAACGATTCTGCGCCAAACTTCTCGACAATAGCCTTAACATCCGAAGGTGAATATAGAGCAACAAGCCCCATATCTGCAATCGACACACCATCCATATCTGCCGATATTGTACGTGCCATTGTAACTGGCGAATATGTGAGATTCAATTGATCCAACATATCTTGCAATTCGGGTTTGTGAGGTTCTGTTTGTGTGAGAAGGAATTTTTCGCTTTTGTGCTTAACGATCATCTCCACGAAGTTTTTGAATGTACCATCACCAAACGAGATTTTGCGTTTGCGATAGACGATATACTTTTGTAGATAGAGCGCCACAGCTTCGGTTTGGCAGATATACTTCATCCCCTCTGGGATTGTGATACGAGCCTCTTCGCAGACATGAAAAAAGCTATCTACAGTTGTTCGCGATGTGAAGATTACAGCCGTGTGGTCGAGGATCTCGACTCTTTGTGCGCGAAACTCTTTGAGCGACACGCCCACAACTCGGATTAATGGTTTGTATTCGATCTCAATTTTGTGCGTTTGCGAAACTTCGAAAAACGGAGATTTTTCAACGATTGCAGGTTTTGGCTGCGATACTAAAATTTTACGGATATTCACCTCTTAGATTTTGTTTCCTATTTTTACTATTTAACTAACCCCCTTAAATCACCAAATATCGTGTCGTAATTGCCCACACAAAGGTCAAAGGGAGGATTTCCACGCCACAAAGGTACAAAAACCAATGCAGAATAGAAAAATTTTGGCGCACAAAGAGCAAAAAACTCTGTCTTAAATATATTAACACAAATATAACACCCACCAATAGAGCCATTTGCATAACCCATTCGCCTTGATTATAATTTGCCAAAGAGCTAATAATAAATAGCGGAGAGGCGAATAATGAGCATAAAACCATGAATTGACGCTTTGCGTAGAGAATCTTTTCCACAAATTCCACATTGAGCGATAGATAACCTCCCACACTCAACATCGCCCATCCATATATCGCCATACACATCACCGCGACCACCGCCCACGAGATCCACATCGACCCCGAAAAATCGAGCTCCACGGGGTAAAATTGCGCCACAGCACGCACCACAATCATCGGAAAGAGAACCATAAATAGCGACCATGCAACAAACAATACACCCATGCGTTGTCGTCCCAAAACATTACCTCCCACATCGCCTCTAGTGTCACGATGTCGTTTAAATTGCGACCAACGAATAGATCCATTGCGCAAAATATGGGGCAACCACAACAGGTATGTCAACAAGAAAACAACCGCCAAGATTAGAAATGTCATATTCGAGGATAGTGATTCTACACCTCCCTCGGCAATTTGAGCCACACGACGAGTCGCCACGGCAAGTGACGCTTCGTCGCCAAAGATTGTTCGTTCTGCAACAAGGCGCGCTGTGGCTAAACTATCCGCCACATATACCCGATGCAGACTATCCGCCACAAACACTTGTCGCAAGCTATCTGCCACATGAATTTGTTGCAGTGAGTCTGCCACATGGGCTTGTTGCAGTGAATCGGCAACCATATGTAAACTATCTAATTTGCTCATATTAATTTAAATAGAATTAATCTAAATCTCGTTTAAGTGCCACACGTATTGTTGTCCCCTTGCCGATCACCGAATCCACGACCGCGATTTTGCCGTGGTGATACTCCTCGACTATGCGTCGCGAGAGCGAGAGTCCCAACCCCCAACCGCGTGTTTTGGTTGTGAATCCTGGCTCGAAGATCTTTGTCCAATTACCTTTGGGGATACCCTTTCCCGAATCGGTGACATCTATATATACATGACTTTCGGTGGTCGAGATCTTTACGCTCAACGATCCATGACCTTGGAGCGCATCCAACGAATTTTTGAGCAGATTCTCGATGACCCACTCAAAGAGTGCGCCGTTGAGCATCACCGCAACAGGAGCCATCGCAAAACCGTTGTAATCCAATGTCACATTGCGAGGTATGCGCGAACGGAAATACATCACACTTCCCCCCACCACTTCGTTGATATTGGCAGGCGAAAGAGGGGTGTCGGAGCCAATCTTCGAAAATCTATCGACAATTTTGAGCAGATGGGTAAGATCTTTATTCATCTCCTCGACCACTTCGGGATCCACAGGTTGTGTTTTGAGAAACTCTATCCACCCCAACAATGATGATGTGGGGGTTCCCAATTGGTGCGCAGTCTCTTTGGCTAGACCCACCCACACTCTATTTTGTTCGCCTTGTTTGGTGCTTGTAAATGCTATGTAACAGAGAAGTATATATACAAGTATGGCGAGCAATTGGATATATGGGTAGAAGTATAACCTTTTGAGAAGTGTCGAACGTCCATAGAAGAGGATATGTTTATCACTGTTCCACATAAACCTCACCACGATAGGTTGATTCTCCTCCGCTAGCTTTTCGACTTCGCGACGTAACAGATCAGGGTGGTTGATAATTTCGGAGGGGATCAAGTGCGACTCAATGACATTGAGTTCGCTATCGGTCATCACGAAGGGGATATTTTGGCGATTATTAACAATATCGGCAACAAAAGGGTCGCTTCGTCCCATTACATCTTGGTTGAGACGCTCCATGGCGTGTGCCCACACCTCGACATCGTGTTGCTCCTTTTCGCGCAGTGAATTAGCCATATTATGGGTAAATAGCAACGACACTATACCCAACAACATTCCCGCCGCAATAACTATACGATTGCGGAGATGGATGAATAATATCTTTTTAAAATACCACATTTTCGGGAGGGGCTTTTTACTCTATTCTATTGCGTTGTTCTTCTATTTTTTCTTCTGCTCCTCGGCGTGCGAATCTAAGCTACGTTGCCACTCGTTGGGTGTTGTGAGGATCTTGATTGCGCGGTTGACCTCTTCGTCCGAAGGCAACGACGCTCTAATCACATCCTCCATAAAACCGTGGCGAAGGATTATGTCGCTGTTGATATATTCGGTAATCTCGGCGCGATAGGTCTCCAGATTGGTGAGTTTATCATCTTTGAGATTCTCCTCGATTTGGTCGATGATTGCTTGGTCATATCTCTCATCCTCCACCGCTTTTTTGAGATCTTCGAGAAGAGTGCGCGTGCGCGATTTGTAGGGTATATCTTTGGATTCTACGAAGGTTATAAAATCTTGATAATCGGCTTCATTGATCGCAAAATTATCGCTCTGAAAATCGGCTCCTAAGTTACGGAGATAATATTCATCGCCAAACTCTTCAATGATCCCCATGCCATACAACATCGCTGCAAACCGACTCACATATTTAGATTCGGTCACCACATCGGGGGTTATACCTCCTCCGTCGTAGACCTTGCGTCCGCCCTTTGTTGTGAACTCTTTTTTGAGCGAATCGATGCTTTTTTCCGCTTTTACTCCGCTTTTACTCTTGCTCTTCGAGTAGTCAACCTCTTGTATACATCTGCCCGAAGGGATATAGTAACGCGCCGTAGTGAGTTTGAGATATGAATCATACCCCACAGGTATAGTGCTTTGAACCAATCCTTTACCAAAGCTACGGTGCCCCACCAAAACAGCCTTATCGAGATCCTGAAGCGCTCCAGCGACAATCTCCGATGCCGATGCTGAGTTTTCATCTATCAACACCACAAGTGGCATATCTTCGAAGAGTGGAGCGTGCGAAGTTTTATAGGTCGTGGAGTCTTGTCGCCCCTTGATCTTAAGCACTTCGGTTCCCTTGGGGACAAAGAGCGATAGGATGTCGATCGCCTCGCTCATGAGACCTCCTCCATTACTTCTATAGTCGAGCACTACGCTTCGTGCCCCTTGGCTTTTAAGGTCGTGGAGTGCGTTTGACATCTCTTGATAGCTATCCTCGGTGAAATCTGTGTGGCGAATATAACCCACAGAGTCCTGCGCATCGCCCACCATTCCTACATAACTCATCGCTGGGATCTTGATGCGTTCGCGCGTGAGGGTGATTTTGCGCACCGATGTGGTATCTTCGATTGGGCAGATCTCAATTTTGAGCTTTGTGCCAGGGGTTCCCTTCAGCAATTCACTCGCTTGTGAGGTTGTCATCCCAACAGCATTTTGACTATCAATTTTTAGGAATTTATCGCCTATGCGCAAGTTATTCTTTGCCGATGGAGAGCCTTTGTATGGTTGGGCAATAATCACATAATCACCCTTTTGGCGAATTACGGAACCTATGCCTCCATATTTTCCTGTGGTCATAACCTGGAAATCAGCCATATCCTCTTCGGCTAAGTATGCCGAGTATGGATCCAACATACGTGTCATTCCATAGGCGGCATCTTTGAGCAGTTGTGAGGGTTCAACTTCGTCGACATAGTTTTGCGACAATTCGCGCATAATATTGATCGTTGTCTCGATACTTTGCATCAACGAAAAATCGTCGCGCGATGCTTTGATAGACAACGCCGCAGTTGCCAACACCCCTACAAATATCCAAATCCTAAGTCGTTTCATAACCCTAAACTATATTTATTATATATAGGAGCTTAACCTTTACAATAAGCTCCCTTTATGCTATTTTTTATCCGAAAACGAGATCATCCCCTCCAAACGATAGATCACAAAAGGCACCGCACGGCGAATACCCTCAACCACCAATTTATCGCCCACTTGAGCCACAGTGATTCTATCTTCGAACAAAAACGTAATTTTTTTGATTAAATTGTCACTCTCGAATATCATTTCACCTTGTGAGCTACTCTTCAACGAGAATCCATTTGCTGCAAATGCTGCGATTATTTGATCTCTATTTGCCACAATATCGCCCGAAACCTCCTGTTTCATAAATCCAAACACAGGGTACGAAAACGACAGAGCCAACACCGCCACAATCATGATCCATCCGCGCGACGAACCCACCAAAAT
This sequence comes from Rikenellaceae bacterium, assembly GCA_047173645.1. GTDB lineage: Bacteria > Bacteroidota > Bacteroidia > Bacteroidales > Rikenellaceae > Alistipes. The sequence continues at coordinate 19,845 of JBCQUZ010000005.1, read as the reverse complement.
AGCAAGAGTTTGCTCGGGCGGAAGTGCCGACAAACCAAAGGCATACATTGCGTAGATCACCGCAAAATAGAGAATACATAGCGAAAGTAGATACTTAATAGCTCTTAGAAAGTACTTCATAATTTTATCTTTTTTATTTATAATTTTAACATGCGTGCCACCCTCTCCATCAACCATGTCGGGGTCGATGTCGCGCCACAAATTCCGATGGAGTTCACTCCTGCCAACCATTTTTGGTCTATTTCACCTTCATCCTCAATACAATAGGCATTAGGGTTAGCGTTGCGACATAACTCAAACAACACCTTTCCATTGCTCGATTTACGTCCACTCACAAACAACACAAGGTCGAAACTCTTGGCGAACTCCACCAAATGAGCCTCGCGCGACGATACTCTACGACATATCGTGTCGCACACCGTCACATCTCTCCCTCTTTGTTTCATGATGCGCGCCAACTCCTCAAACAAAGCGATGCTTTGGGTCGTCTGCGACAAGAAATATATCGGACGCTCAAAATCTATCAACTCCATATCCTCTTCGCCCTCGATCACTATCACCTTATCGTCGACCTGCCCTGTGAGTCCCACAACTTCGGCGTGACCTCGCTTACCCAACAATACAACTTGACCCCCTTTGTGGATCATATCGTCATATGCGCACTTCACCTTTTTTTGTAACTTCGCTACCACGGGGCATGTCGCGTCGATTACGGGGATATTCAAACCTTTAGCTTGGGCGTATGTAGTGGGGGGTTCGCCATGTGCACGGATCAGGAGCATTGCACCCGTAGCGATCTCCATATCGGCAATAGATAGTGTTTTAAGCCCCAACGATTCAAGCCTTTGAACCTCTATGCGGTTGTGTACAATATCGCCCAACGAATATACCACCCCATACTCTTTGAGGGCGCTCTCTGCTTGTTCGATTGCTCGCACTACACCAAAGCAAAATCCCGATTGAGGGTCGATCTCTATGCGCATAATTACTCCTTAGTTTTGTTAATTTTGCGATTATATATCTCCATAAACCACTCCATCTGTTCGGGGATAGTCATATGGCTATTATCTAACTCTATCGCGTCGTCGGCTCTGCGAAGAGGCGATATTTGGCGTGTAAGGTCGGCATTGTCGCGCGAGATTATATTCTCTTTGATCTGCTCAAATGACACCTCTTCGCCATTTTGGGTGAGTTCATCGAAGCGACGTTGTGCGCGGATTGTGGGGTCGGCTGTCATATATAGTTTGATATGTGCCGAGGGGAACACCACCGTGCCGATGTCGCGACCATCCATCACTACGCCACCCTTTTTGCCCATAGATTGTTGTAGGCTCACCAATTTTTGGCGCACTGCGGCGATGGTGCTTATGCGACTCACCGCGCCATTTACTTCGATGGTGCGGATTTGTTGATCCTCCACCTTTTCGCCATTTATATATATATCGCTAGCTTGGCGCGAGGGGTTATACTCAAATGTGATATTGATCGAGGGAAGTAGATCTTCCACCCCTTGTTCATTGACGTTATCATTGTCAACCACTCCACTACGCAGAGTCATCAATGCCACAGCGCGATACATCGCCCCTGTGTCGATAAAAACATACCCCAACTTAGCGGCTATCGCCTTGGCGAAGCTACTCTTTCCGCACGACGAGAATCCATCGATTGCGATTATTAGCCTATCTGTACTATTAAATTGTTCCATTGTTTGGTATTAGATTTATGAATGTTGATAAGATTGAATACAATCCCAAAGTTCCGATTATTACCCCCGCAACATGGTTTATGGTGAGCATATGGCGCGGACGAAACCTCGATCTAAATAGGCTTATCACACACGCCAGCCCCGACCACCAAGCCACCGCTCCGACCAAGAATCCCAAAGTGACGATTAATCCCCCCACCAAACTCGACACATCGGTTGCTGCACCTGTCGATATTTTGAACACCGCAAAAAATGCAAGGATATAGGGTATAACCATCAAAAAGTTGGCAAGCGTGAGTCCAAATATAGATCCGAAATCTTGCCATGCGGAGCTCTTCCCTGCGCGATTTTTGCGGATTTGAACCACAGGGTTCTGGAAGAATATATATGCACCCACCCCCACAACAAATATTCCACCTACGATACGCAGAATCACATTATATTTGTCGATAGGTTCTTGCAACACAGCATAAAAAAAGTATGCCACGAGCGCCATTAATGTGTCGGCGCTCGCCACCCCCAATCCCGAAATCAACCCCGAACGGCGACTTTTGCTCAGAGTGCGTTGGATACACAACACCGCAACAGGTCCTACGGTTATGGATGCCGCTACACCCACCATCATCGAACGCAAAATTACATTTACAATATTAAATATCTCGTTGTTCATTTTCTCGTTGTTCAATTGCTCTTTTTACATACAACTTGCATATAACGAACAAAGGTACAAAATAATTGGGAGATTTCTGTTAAAAAATATATATTTGTGATGTGAATAAGATTTTGGACGACGACATAAAATTTGTACCCACAGTGGGTGAGCTTCGAGGAGAGCTTTTGCGCAAGGAGTTGGGAATCTCGACTCTTAGGGATGCTCTGTTTCATATTCCGTTTAGGTATATCGACCGTACGCGAATATATCCATTTTCGGAGGTGCGCGAAGGTGAGGGGACATTCGTGCAGGTCAAAGGGCGTGTTGTGGGGGTGAGCTATACGGGCGAAGGGCGCAAACAGAGATTTACGGTGAGGGTGCAAGATGCCGCAGGTGTGATGGTAGATCTACTTTGGTTTCAGGGCATTAAGTGGATCGAGAAACGCATCGAGGTGGGGCGCGAATATTTGATATTTGGGCGACCATCATTTTTTCGCAACACCTTCACGTCGATGATCCATCCCGAACTCGAAACTATGGAACAAGCTCTCTCGCGCAAAGTAGAGAGCGGAATGCAGGGGGTCTACTCCACAACCGAACGACTCGGGCGCACGCTCGGCACAAAGGGGTTTTATAATATCATAATAGAGGTGTGGAAACGCGTAGGGGCGAAGATCGAAGAGTCTCTGCCTGTGCATATTACATCGAAATATTCGCTTATGTCGCTTCGCGAGGCGATATATAATGTACACTTTCCGCAATCGCCCCAAAAACTCGAAGTGGCACTCCATCGCCTAAAATTTGAGGAGCTCTTTGCCCTGCAACTTGTGATCCAATCGCGCCGAAGTGAACGATTGACCAAACATAATGGATTTCTGTTTTCGAAAGTTGGCGAAGTGTTTAAAGCATTCTACAACACCAAATTACCATTCCCCTTGACCGATGCTCAACAACGCGTAATCAAGGAGATCCGCCAAGATACAGTGTCGGGATACCAGATGAACAGATTGCTGCAAGGCGATGTGGGAAGCGGAAAGACTGTGGTTGCACTATCGACAATGCTCCTTGCGGTGGATAACGGTTTTCAGGCGTGCATCATGGCTCCCACCGAGATCCTTGCGCGCCAACACTTCGCCTCGATGAGTAGAATGTGCGAAGGGTTGGATATAAATATCGCCATTCTCACAGGAGCCTCCAAAGCGAAGGAGCGCCGTGCATCGACCCAAGGTGTCGCATCGGGCGATGTGAATATCCTCGTGGGAACTCATGCCCTATTAGAAGATAAGGTTCAATTTGCAAATCTAGGATTTGTCGTCATCGACGAACAACACCGATTTGGTGTGGAGCAACGCGCGCGCCTATGGAACAAAAATAGCCAACCGCCACATATTTTAGTGATGACCGCCACCCCTATTCCGCGAACATTGGCGATGACCCTCTATGGCGATTTAGATGTCTCGGTGATCGACAAGCTCCCCCCTGGACGCAAACCAATTCGCACGGTGCACTATACCGATGCAGCACGCCTAAGGGTTATTGGGTTTATGAAGGATCAGATCGCCCAAGGGCGACAAATATATGTTGTCTACCCTCTTATCGAGGGGTCGGAGAGTATGGATTACAAAGATCTGCACGATGGATACGAATCCATATCGCGCGATTTACCCCTGCCCGATTATGTTACAACGGTGTGTCACGGAAAGATGAAACCAGCCGACAAGGAGGAGTCTATGCGCCAATTCAAGAGTGGCGAAGCGCAGATCATGGTCGCCACATCGGTTATAGAGGTGGGTGTAGATGTCCCCAACGCAACAGTTATAATCATCGAATCGGCAGAGAGATTTGGACTCTCGCAACTCCATCAACTCCGCGGACGTGTGGGGCGGGGTAGTGAACAATCATTCTGTATCCTTATGTCGGGCGAGAAGTTATCGCGCGAATCGCGTGCTCGTCTGGAGGCTATGTGTCAAACAAACGATGGTTTTCGATTGTCGGAATTGGATCTTAAGTTGCGTGGCGCAGGCGATATAAATGGCACGGCACAGAGCGGTGAGGCGTTGGAGCTTAAGGTGTCGAACCCAACTCTCGATGTCAAGATATTGACCCTTGCGCGTGATGCCGCCGAGGCGATCCTCGATGCTGATCCATCCCTTGCGCACCCCGATAATGAACTTCTTCTTGCGCTTCAGCATCGATACTCTCCGCGCGAAAAGGTTGACTTTTCGATGATTTCGTAATACAAAATTAGAAATTTTTAACTATCTTGTGCCATATATTTAATATATATTATGAATAGAATTTGGAACATATCATCCGACGCTGAGTTCGAAACAATAACCCTCGAAACATTTTTATTTCAGGCGCACAACTGCCCCCCATATGGTCAATATCTCCAACTCATAGGGTGCAATCCCAACGATGTAAAGCATATAGAGGAGATCCCATACCTCCCAATAGAGCTATTTAAAACGCACGATATATACTCCGCAAAGAGCACTCCACAGGCGATATTTACATCGAGTAGCACAACAGGTCAAGGTGTGGCACGCCATATGATGGCTTACTTAAGTGATTATGAATCAGCATTTACACTCGCCTTCAAACACTTCTATGGCGACCCTTCGCAATGGAGCATATATGGTTTGTTGCCATCATATTTGGAGCGCGAAGGCTCCTCGCTTATATATATGGTGGATCGCCTGATTCATCAATGCGGATCGGGTGGATTTTATTTGGATAACTACCCCAAACTAATTGCCGACATCGCCCTCGACCCCAAACCAAAGATACTCTTAGGGGTGAGTTATGCGCTATGGGATTTGGCAGAAAAATATGCACCTAAACTCTCCGATACAATCGTTATGGAGACTGGCGGAATGAAGGGTCACCGCCAAGAGATCCCAAAGGTGGAGTTCCACAAAATATTGTGCGACGGATTTGGAGTAGATAAAATTCACTCCGAATATGGGATGGCGGAGCTAACATCGCAAGCATACTCCGCGGGGGATAATATCTTTAGATCTCCTGCATGGATGAAGGTGTCGGTGCGCGATATAAACGACCCATTTTTGAGGGTTTCGGAGGCTCAGCGAGGTGCGATAAATATCATAGATTTGGCATCGCGCAATTCATGTTCGTTTATTCAAACTCAGGATGTTGGATCTGTTTTTGCCGATGGCTCGTTCACAATCGAAGGACGAGTGGAACATAGTGACATAAGAGGTTGCAACCTGCTTGTTCAGTAACCAAACTTATAATCCAATCTGTCTAGCAACCCGATAAGTAATGCAATAATTTTATAATCAACTTTATAGAAAACAAAGAGCATTGAAGAGTTGAAATTTTGATCGATGTCAATAAAAAAGTATGAATTAACCAAAAAAAGTAGATTAATTTAAAAAAAATGTGAGGTATCACACAATAATAACTCGACAAGTCGTTGCATAAACTATATTTTTTTTATATATTTCGCTCTGTAAATGATGTAACGAAGAGGTGCCAATTTGCGCTACATGGGTTAACTATGTTGATTTGTAGGGTGTTACGTGTTTTTTAGCGCAATCTCCAAATTTCGTTATATCTATTTATAAAGCGAAGAATGTAGTTTTTCGACCAAACAAAATGTGTTTTTTTTGCAAAAGGCACAAAAAAAACATAATTTTAATGGGCGGAGATGAAGAACCGTGAATTTGAAAGAAATTTATTAAAACAAAATAACAATTATTAAAAAAACTAATTTAAAAAAAGATCATGAAAAAATTCATTTCGACTTTGTCAGCAGTTGCGTTGTCTGTAGCAGCTGCAATTGCACAAGAGGCAGCTAGTGGGGCGGCAGAAGAGCTTGCAGGCGAGAGCATGCACCAAGTATTGATGCAAAAGTTCCTCGAAGGAGGATGGGAGTGGATGCTTCCAGTACTTTTGTGTTTGGTAATCGGTTTGGCTGTAGTAGTTGAGCGTATCCTTTACCTTTCACTATCTACTATCAACACCAAGAAGATGATTAAGAAAGTTGAGGCTGCACTCGCTGAGGGTGGCGTTGAGGCTGCTAAGGATATTTGCCGCGATACTCGTGGTCCTATCGCTTCTATCTACTACCAAGCACTTCTTCGTTATGACCAAGGTTTGGACGCAGTAGAGAAGGCTGTAGTATCTTACGGTTCAGTTCAAACAGGTTTGATGGAGTCAGGACTTAGCTGGGTAGGTCTATTTATCGCTCTTGCTCCGATGTTGGGATTCATGGGTACCGTAGTAGGTATGATCGGTGCGTTCGATGCAATCCAAGCAGCAGGTGACATCTCTCCAACCCTTGTAGCAGGTGGTATCAAGGTTTCGCTTTTGACAACTCTTATGGGTCTTATCGTTGCGGCAGTACTTCAAATTTTCTACAACTACATCATCGCAAAGATCGATACTTTGGTTAACGATATGGAGGATGCGTCAATCACTTTGGTTGATATGCTTACAGAGTATAGCAAGAAGTAATTCTTCGCTCTATTATTTATATACAGTTAAGAATTACAAATTATGAAAAATATACTAAATATTCTACTCGGTATCATGCTTGTAGCTACTGTAGGTCTTGCGATCTATGCTGGTGTTTCGGGCGGTGCTGACGCGGCTATTGGTCTAAACCTTATGTGGGCTTATGCCCTTTTGGCTGCAGGACTAGTAGCGGCTGTTATCTGCGCATTTGCAGGTATGGCGACCTCTACAGAGGGTCTTAAAGGAACTATTATCTCTTTGGTTTTGGGTATTGCTGTTATCGGTGCATCATACTATATCGCATCTGGTCACTCAATCCAAATCGTTGACCTCAGCACTGGAGGATTCTTCCCTGCTGATGATACTGTAATCACCGAAGCATCGGTGTTGGTGACCTACGTGGTCTTTGGTGCATCTGTCCTAGTGGCGATCGTTACCGAGATCTGGGGCGCATTGAAATAATTTTATAAGAGAGTAAACAATGGCAGATAAAAGAAAAATTCAAGAGATCAATGCCGGCTCCATGGCCGATATTGCCTTCTTGTTGCTGATCTTCTTTCTCGTTGCCACTACTATGAATGTCGATACTGGAATATCACGTATGCTACCCCCAATGCCTGAGGATGATGTCATACTTGAAGATATCAAAATCAAGGAGCGTAACCTCCTTTTGGTATTTGTCTCAGGAAGCGGTAATATCATGGCAGGTGGTGAGTTGATAGATATAAGTGCGCTTAAGGATAAGACTCGTGAATTTATCCTCAACCCGATGGATGATCCGAACCTTCCAGAGAAGAATAGCATCTCGCTAGAGCTTCCAGATGGTAGCAAATGGGTATATCCGATCAGTGCAGGTGTTGTATCGCTCCAAACAACTCGTGACACGAACTACGATATTTATATCCAAGTTCAAGATCAGTTGACTAGAGCGTTCAACGAAATTCGTGACGAAGTATCTCTTCGTAAATTTGGTAAACCACTCGAGAATCTCGAAAAGGCACATCGTGACGCTGTCACAAAGGCTGTACCTTTGAAGATCTCGGAGGCTGAGCCACGAGAATAATAAAAAGAAGTAATTATGGCAGTAATCAAAAAGAAGGGTAAGAAAGGTCTACCCCCAATCTCGACAGCATCGCTTCCTGACGTAATCTTCATGATCCTCTTCTTCTTCATGGTATCTACAACGATGCGTGAGCAAGAGCTTTTGGTACGTTTCACACTACCATCAGCTTCGGAGGTTCAAAAGTTAGAGAAGAAATCATTGGTTAGCTACATACACGTGGGTCCACCTTCGCAATCTATGCAGGGTAAATTTGGTACCGCACCACGTATTCAGCTCAATGACTCATATAGTACCACTCGTGACATCCTCGACTTCGTAGCTTCGGAGCGCGACCAACTCAACGAGATCGACCGTGCATCTATGACTATATGTCTTAAGTCGGATGGTGCAGTACGTATGGGTACTATTACCGATATTAAGCAAGAGCTTCGCCGTGCACAAGCACTTAAGCTCTCTTACTCAGCATCAAAGGCTCTTCGCGAATAATCGTCGTTGAGATATATGATGTAGGTATTTTCCTTACACACAAAACACCCTTACCATTGTTTATGGTGAGGGTGTTTTGTTGTTTTTGGGAGAGAAAGAAGGGTGAGAGGGAGAGAGGGAAGTGGGGGAGATCTACTCCATTATGGCGCACAGCGAAATATTTGTATGATTTTTTTTACCCCCGACAGGGTATTATATATTTTTTTTATATCTTTGTAGTTAGAAATTTTCGGGGAAATCTGAATTTAAAATATTAAATTTGCGTTCGCGTAAGATCTTGTAATCGAAAACTGGCATTTTCAAAACAACCAAGAGACTATGTGCAACGCTCGTACTGTATTCATATGGTACGGGCTTGCTTGTCTGGTTGTAGGGTATGCCAGTACCTCGGTTACGGATTAAGTTAAGTCCGTGCCATTCTTCTTTTGGTCAACGATTTAATTTGCTTACAATGAGCGAAACAGACCAAAGGGAGAGGATGGACATGATACCTACAACAGATAGCACCCTCAGAAGCGACCACATTTACAAAGCAAGATCAAGAACCATCTGTAATCTTGAAATCCTCTCCCTCTTGGGCTTTCTGGACAATATACCCCACTCAAACCAAAATTCACCCCAAATCAATGCGAATCATAAGAGCGAATAACAATTCCCACGCCTAGGAAGATCAATATTGCAAAGGCGATAGTCTCCCATTGAGGAGCCCCAAAGCCAAGGATCATTGTTATGGCACCTGCTATGATTGGTTGTATGTAGGTATATGTGCCACTGACGGTTGGAGGGACAGACTCTAGAGCGTAGTTCAATAGTAGATTGGGTAGATATGTCGGAACAATCATAACATATGCCACAGCCCAAATGATGTGTGTGGGCATAGCCGAAAAGTTTGTGGCAAGCAGAGGCTTTATGCCAAATGGAGTGACAAAAATCGCGGCGATGCAAAACATCCAACGCATCACCGTGTTGGGCGAATATCGCTTAAGCAATGATTTGAACCACACCATATATATAGCTGATATTATGGCGCAACTAAGAACCATGATATTCCCGACAACGACATCGTGCGAATGAGTATCTCCGCTCTGCGAACTTGTGAGGATCACACCCAAAGCACCCCCTAATCCGAGCAATAGACCCACCGCCTTTTTGACATTAAAGTGTTCGACTCCCACAATTATAGATATTATAAGCACCACAATAGGGGTGAAGGTCGAGATTATCGAGCCATCTATGGGGTTAGTTTTGGAGAGGGCAAAGATAAGTAGCCCTTTGCGGATTACGGCAATGAGAAGTGCTGCCCCGATGAGCGAGAGGATGTCGTGTCGCTCGACTCGCTCGTATGGTTCCCACAACATAGGGAGTAGAGATATGAGTGCCGAGATGATAAGCGTCGCGGTGAGTATCGACACGGGGTCGATGTAGTTGGGCAATACCATGTGATACATCGGGTAGGCTAAACCCCACGCCACGTTTGTTCCCAGCAGCGCAAGATGAGGTGTAATAGATTTAAGTTGCATGATTTTACGATTTTTTTTATAGCTTTGCAAAAGTCATGCACTTAAACAAAGTAAGAAGTTGAAAATAGCGATAAAAATATTTGTTGGATTTGTAGTGGCACTCATGTTGGCATATGGCGCATTGATAATAATCGAGTGGCGACCTCTTGCCGAAGAGCGAACCATATACGAAGATGCGGCACAGAGTGAGGAGTATGTGCCGCTTCCCGACACGATGAAGTTGATGTCGTGGAATATTGGATATGCAGGGTTGGGTGCCGATATGGATTTTTTCTATGATGGAGGCACCCAAACAAGAACATCGAAGGAGCAGACGCTCAAAAATCTTGATGCCATTATCGCTCAACTCCAAAGTCTCGACGAGGTGGATTTCATATTGCTCCAGGAGGTGGATTTCGATTCAAAGAGGAGTTACCATATAGATGAGTTTGCGCGAATATCGTCAGCATTGGATAGTCGTTATCCCTACACGGCGGTGGCTCTCAACTACTCGTCGCCTTATGTTCCCATACCACTTAGTGATCCGATGGGGGGAGTTAAATCGGGGCTTGTGGTGTTGTCTAAATACCCCATTGTGGAGTCTATTCGCAGGCAATATCCATCTATTGTAGATCTTCCTAATAGACTATTTGATCTTAAAAGATCTATGTTATCGGTGGCAATTCGGAGTTCCGAAAATGATATACTTTGGGTAAATAACACCCACAACACAGCCTTTGACGAGGGGGAGTTGCGAAGGAGTGAGATTCAATTTATAGGCAATGTAATATGTGATAATCCGCGCAGCATAACCGCAGGGGATTGGAACTCTACACCCCCTGGATTTGTCGCGTCGAAGGAGGCTATGGAGAATAAATTTTTTGCCCCTCTACCCCTCTCAATAGATGATTTTTCCACTTGGGAGGTCGAAAACTTTGATGGTTCGATCCCCACGATGCGATATTTAGACTATCCATATTCGTCGATAAAAAGCACCTCTACGATTGTGGATTTTGGAGTTTCGGGGGATAAATGTAGGATTATACATAGCAAAACTTTGGATCTAAAATTCGAAAACTCCGACCATAATCCTATAATTATTACCTTTGTCGCTGAAAATTAAATCGTTCGCATACAAAAGTTTTCTATTTTTTGCATCATATTACACAATAAAAGCTAGTAAGTTGCGTTAAAAATGTTATCTTTGCAACCCCAAATGATATAAAAATAGTAAAAGTGTATAGAATTTTTTACTCATCTACAACCTAATAGAGTAAAAATTGTGTATGACAAGGCGAAATGTGATCTCGGAAGGAATCGAACCTTCATCATAAGAACCGGAATCTTACATTCTATCCATTGAACTACGAGACCATTATTTGGATATACAAAGCACAAAGGTGTAAAAAAAATTATATAAAACAAAAAATGACAATGCAAAAGTTAACAAATTGGGAGAGATTGGAGAGTGTGATTAAGTGGGCAAATATGTCGACTAACTATTTTGCACGCCATATTGGATTACTTAGAGGCGAGAACCTCTATCAAATCAAGAGAGGAAACAACGGTATTTCGCGCAACCTTGCCGACATGATCGTCAAGTCGTTCCCCGAAATCAACTTGCTATGGTTGCTTACGGGAGAGGGGCAGATGTTTGCTGAGCCTGAGATCTCGGGCGATGGTATTCCTTTCTATAATGTAGATGTGGAGAATAACCTTCGCAACCTCGATGAGCTAGACCCTCTATCGGTTATGGCGATGCCTATTCAAGTCGAAGGAGATGTGGCGATGTTGTATTCGGGACGCGCTATGGGCGACATTATCCCAGCTAATACAATCGTATTGCTCAAAAAGATTTTGCCCGAAACGATTATTCCTGGCGGAGAATATGTGATCTTAACTAAAAATGTTGTAACTTTGCGTATTGTATGTTTTGACGGCAATATTGCGGATGGTGCTTCGTATGGAGATGTGCTGAGATTGGTATCGGCAGATAGCTCGAAGTTCAACGATATTTATGTCAATCGTCAAGATGTCGAGACAGTATATAAAGTTACGGCAAAGATAATGATTAACTAAATGTGTTGAGGTCTCTTATGGAGCGACTCTTGACACATATTAAAACAAGAAAAATATGTTTTCAGGAATCGTAGAGAGTCTAGCGCAAGTGGTGGAGATCACATGCGAACAACAAAACAAACACTTCACTTTGCGTTCTGATTTTGCGTCGGAGCTCAAAATAGATCAAAGTATCGCACATAATGGTGTCTGCCTTACGGTCGTCGAGATCAAAGGCGACACCTACACTGTGACAGCAATGAAGGAGACCCTTGACAAGAGTAACCTCGGAAAATTAGAGGTTGGCGACGAGGTGAATTTGGAGCGTGCAATGCGTCCAGATGCTTTGTTGGATGGACACATCGTTCAAGGTCACGTAGATCAACGTGCAACATGTACCAAAATAGAAGATGCGGAGGGTAGTTGGAACTACACCTTCGAATATGAGCCTCTCACCGCAGGAAATTGTACTGTGGAGAAGGGCTCTATTACTGTTAATGGGGTGTCGTTAACGGTGTGCGATTCGGCACCAAAGAGTTTTAGGGTGTCGATAATCCCATATACTTATGAACACACTAATTTCCACGCATTTAAGGTGGGAACAGAGGTGAATTTGGAGTTCGACATCATCGGCAAGTATATCGCTAGGTTGATGGAGGGGTATATGAACAAATAATATCCTCACTATGTCATTGCGGATTTAATCCGCAATGACCGCTAAAAACTAAATCTTAAAGTTATGTTTACATCGCTAATTGTTGAATGGGATTGGGATCCTGTGTTGTTTTCGATCGGAGGGATCGAAATTCGCTACTATGGGCTTATGTGGGCTCTTGCGATATTTATGGGAGCTAAATTCTTCGATAACTTCTGCTCGCGTGAAGGTCTCAAAAAGGAGATCTCGGAGTCGATATTCATATATGGCACACTCGGCACAATGCTCGGTGCTCGTATCGGACACTGCATATTCTATGAGCCCGAAGTATATTTAGTGGAGCCGTGGCGTATATTCACCGACATCCGCAATGGAGGCATGGCGAGCCATGGCGCAGCGATAGGGTTGTTGGTGGGTTTGTGGTTGTTTTCGCGCAAGTGGAAGTTGCCATACATATGGTCGTTGGATAGAATCATGATCCCTGTGGGGATTGGAGGAGCGGCGGTGAGATTTGGAAATCTGTTTAACTCCGAGATATTTGGCGAGGCGACGACTATGCCGTGGGGATTTAAATTCTTGCGTTCGCGCACCTGGGTCAACGACTATGCTCCGTTGGCTTGCCACCCGACACAGCTATACGAAGCGTTGTGTTATGTTGTGACATTTATAATCTTGGTGGTGATGTATTATCGCTACGATGCTGGACGCAAACGCCCTGGCGCGATATTTGGCGTGGGATTGTTGGGCACCTTCCTTACACGTTTTTGTTTGGAGTTTATCAAAACAACACAGGTTGATTTCGAAGAGGGGATGTTTTTGGATATGGGGCAGTGGTTAAGTATCCCCTTTGTGGTGCTTGGATTCTATATGTTGTATAGAGCCTATACCAACCCGACACCCCAAGATCTAAACCAAAAGAGATAGGATTATGGCAACAGAGCAAATGACCCCAATAAACAAGATTGTAGCCAATGCGCTAATCAAAAATCAGGCGATATATCTCCCCTCGATAGGGTCGTTGTGGGTTGAGGTGTCGCCATCCAAATTATCGTCGTCGAGCTCGGAGATTACTCCGCCCGAATATATCGTAAAATTTAGCTCCAAACAAAATGGAGGCTCCATAATCGATATTATTGCACAAATTGTGGGAGGTGATACGGCTAAAGCATCGACTCTATACGATGATTGGTTGGAGAGTGTTAAAACCCCTAAAGGTGCTAATATTAAGGGGGTTGGAAATATATCTCATAAGGTGTTTAATATATATCCAACCTTCGATAAGCTACTTAATCCCGAAAAGGCGAAGGCTATTCAACTTAAGCGTCGTCGTCGTGGGTGGATCTGGATTGCAGCCTCGGTTGCGGTGTGCGCTGTGGTGGGAGTTGTGGCAAACTATTCGATGCAATGGTATTTTTCAAAACCAATGAGTGTCGAACCACAAGTTATAACCCAGGAGTTTGCGCAAGAACAGATTCAAGAGCAACCGCAAGAAGAACAGATTCAAGAGCAACTTCAAGAACAACCACAAATAGCTCCCGACACGGTCACAAAATTAACCTGTACGGCACCTCCCAAGGATCTAGAAAATCCCCTATATAGAGTTGTTTATGGAGTATTTTCAACTCCCGAGAATGCCCAAAAAGGTGCAGAGATGGCATATCAAGCCAACCAAAATATCATAGCAAAAATTCGCCCCTTTGGCGAAAAATATATGGTGAGCATATTTAGCTCCGACGATATAGACGATGCCAAGGCATTTATCGAACAACACGGTTCGACATACCCAGATCTGTGGATCTACAAACGTCGAGGCGAATAGGGAATGGGAGTTGTAAAATCGCTTAATCGAGCTATTGCTAAGATTTTTATAGGCTTGATAAATTTACTCTATGTGAAGAGTGTGGCGCGTTTTATCCCGTCGCACACCTTTAGATATTTGGCGTGTGGTGTGGGTAACTACTTTGTGTTGGATACGTTGTTGTATTATCTTATCTATCACTATATTGTGGGCGAAAGGTATTACGATTTATGGGTTGTAGTGATCTCGCCCCACGTAATGGCGATGGTTGTGGTCTTTCCGATAACCTTCTTTACGGGGTTTTGGTTGAATAGATATGTGGCTTTTGAATCCACTGCGCAACGAGCAAGGGTTCAAGTTGCCAAATATGCGATCTCGATTTTGGGGTCGATAATAATAAGTTACATTGCTCTAAAGTTTTTGGTCGAGGTTTGTGGAGTGTGGGCAACCCCCTCCAAAGGTTTAGCATCGGTAATAACGGCAATATATAGCTACTTGGCAGCTCGATACTTCACCTTCAAAAAGGGGTAGAGCTGAGGAGTGTGCAAACAGAAAATAAACAGAAAGATGTGTGTGTAAGCATATCCAACTTAAAGAAGGTATCGGATAACTTAATCTCAGACTCTACCCCAAATGAGAGGCTACAAATTCGATGCCGATAATGATAATAATAGCAAAAGATAGGTTATGAATAAAAATCTAACAGCCCTAAATCGCCTAATAGGGATGATGAGCGAACTTCGCGAGAAGTGCCCATGGGATCGAGAGCAAACCTTTGAGTCGTTGCGCAACCAAACAATCGAGGAGACCTTCGAATTGGTCGATGCAATTGGTCGAGGAGATATGGCAGATATTAAGGAGGAGTTGGGCGATCTGTTGCTCCATGTGGTCTTCTATTCGCACTTGGGCGAGGAGCAGGAGGTGTTCGATATTGGCGATGTTGCTACGGCGCTGTGCGATAAGTTGGAGTATCGACACCCCCACATATATGGCGATGTGTTGGCAACCACCCCCGAGGAGGTGAAACACAATTGGGAGGCTCTGAAACTCAAAAAGAAACTTCGCAAGAAGGGAGTTTTGGGAGGAGTCCCTCGTTCACTTCCTGCGATGGTCAAAGCAACGCGAATTGGCAGTAAGGCGGCATCCGTAGGTTTCGATTGGGAACACAAAGAGGATGTGTGGGCAAAGGTCAAGGAGGAGATCGTGGAGATCGAGGCGGAGATCGAGGCTAAGGATCGAGATGCTTTGGAGGGGGAGTTTGGCGACCTATTCTTTGCACTAATCAACGCAACACGACTCTATGGCATAGATCCCGAGGCGGCTTTGGAGCGTACGAATCGCAAATTTATATCGCGATTCAACTCAATGGAGGATTTGGCAGAGACGCAAGGAAAATCTATCTCGGAGCTATCTTTGGAGGAGATGGAGGAGCTTTGGTGCAAAACAAAGGAGCAAGAAAAAATATAAGAGCAAGAAAAAAATAAAATATATGGCAATCATTAAACCACTCAGGGGCAACACCCCACAAATAGGCGAAGATACATTTTTGGCAGAGACAGCAGTGATAATTGGCGATGTGAAGATCGGATGCAATAGCTCGATTTGGTATGGGGCAGTGTTGCGTGGCGATGTCAATACAATCACCATCGGCGATAGAACCAATATCCAGGATGGCACGGTGATTCACACCCTCTATTCGGGGAGCAAGAATCCATCACAAACACATATCGGATCGGATGTCTCGGTGGGTCACAACGCGACAATCCATGGTGCGATAATCGAAGATAACTGCCTTATAGGTATGGGAGCTACGGTGTTGGATAATGCAGTTGTTGCATCGGGATGTATCGTTGCGGCAAACTCTCTCGTTCTATCCAACGCTAAATTGGAACCTAATTCGGTATATGCAGGAGTTCCAGCCAAAAAGGTGAAGGATGTAACGCCCGAACAACGCGACGAGATTATAAAACGCATAGCCAAAGATTATTCGGTCTACGCATCTTGGTACATCGAACCACAAACCAAATAACAAACCCCACCAACCCACTTAAAACAAAAAATAAAACCCACAATAAAATGTTAAACAAACTACTTTTAACTCTAACAATTCTATTCACAACAATCCTCTACACCTTTGCTCAAAGTGGCGCAGCGAAGGGTGTTGTTATGGATGCCGATACAGGACTCCCCGTGATCGGAGCTGTTGTCGAGGTGGCATCGAGCACATCACCCGATAATAAATCGTACTATTCGACAGATATAAATGGAGCTTTTTCTACAGCACGCCTCGCGTCGGGAGAGTATCTTCTAGGGGTGACATTCTTGGGCTACAACAACGCCTTGGAGTCATTCACAATTAGTGGTGCGACGGTCACAATTCCCACAATAAATATGACCCTCTCATCGACCGAAATCGAGACTGTAGTCAAGGAGATTAAGGCTCTTCGTGCATCGCAACAAGGTGATACGCTGAACTATAGTGCCGCGGCATTTAAGGTGTCGAGCGATGCCGATGTCGAGAGTTTGATCCAAAAGATGCCAGGTATCTCGATCGAGGATGGCACCGTGTCGGCTCAAGGCGAAGAGGTTACGAAAATCTTTGTCGATGGACGCGAATTTTTTGGTAGCGATGTGGCTACAGCCCTAAAATCATTGCCTGCCGAAGTGGTGGCAAATATCGAGGTGTATGATAAATTGAGCGATAATGCAGAGCTCTCGGGTGTCGACGATGGAGATAGCTCTAAGGCGATTAATATCGTGACACACAAAAGTATGCGCAAAGGAGTTTTCGGAAAACTATACGCAGGATATGCCTACGAACCTAGTGCGATGGATAATATCGACCCAAGTAAATATTTGGTTGGTGGAAACTTGAACTTCTTTAACGAAGCACAACGTATATCGGCGATATTTTTGTTCAACAACCTCAACCAAACAAACTTCTCGTTCGAAGATATTATGGGAACCTCAGGAGATTCGGATGATTCGGGAAGTTTTATGGTCGACAACCAACCTGGAATCTCGACCGTTAGCGCCATAGGTGTCAACTATTCCGACTCATTTGGCGAGAAGGATAAGGTGAAGGTTCAAGCGAGCTACTTCTTTAACGGCACAAACACCTACAACGAAAAGGATCTTACCAAGTGGTACGACGAACCAGAATATACCGATGAGTCGGTTGCTGTATCTGAAACAAGCAACCTCAACAACCGCGTAAATGGACGTATAGATTGGAAGATCAACGACCGCCAATCGGTGATGATCCGCCCATCGCTAAGTTTCCAATCCAATGACCCGACGACCATCACCACAGGTGAGCGCACGGGAGAGGGATATACCGA
The DNA here is from genome assembly GCA_047173645.1 of Rikenellaceae bacterium. GTDB lineage: Bacteria > Bacteroidota > Bacteroidia > Bacteroidales > Rikenellaceae > Alistipes. Next base: position 2,106 of record JBCQUZ010000005.1, on the reverse strand, counting down.
AGATGATGGATATGAGAGTGGTTATCGCAATATTTCGAGCGCTTCGTATGGCGCATGGGGAGGCTACAACGCCAGCACAAGTGTCAACTATCGCCTCAAAATCGACACCACAGGTCGATTGCTCACATCGAGTGCATATTTTAGCATCAATGACTATGCTAACGACTATGATTGGGCAGATTACACATACTCCAAAATAGATGGTATTCAAGAGATTGTAGATCGTTTTCAACACAAAGACATCACATCGCTAAGTCGCAAGATGAATGTCGATATGATGTATATGGAGCCTATCTCAAAAAATTGGTCTCTTAGTGCCAACTACAAATACGAAAACTCATACCAAGAGTCGGGAACCACGACATATTACGCCGACGAGAACTTCGAAAATTGGGAGATCAACACCGACGGTTCGAGTACCACAAATAGTCGTTACGACACACACAAAGGTGGTGTGGGAGTGCGCTATGGTAAGGGGAAGAACAGCTTCGTGGCGAAGGGATATTACCAAAATGCGAAGCTAGGAAGTACCATATCCAACAAGAATGGATCTGATTCTCCATCGCGCACATTTGCTAACTTCACATATTTCTCGATGGCGAATATCATCATCAACCAAGAGAACTCCATGAAGTTTAGGTTTAACTCCTACACATCGAACCCCACAATTTCGAAGTTGAAGGATATATATAGCATAGGTAACTATATGTCGAAGGGTAACCCCGATCTCGACCCATCATACACAAGTAAATTCCATGTGCAATATACCCACTCGAATCTCGAAAAGGGTAGCACATTTATGTTTATGACATGGGCGAAGCTCACCATGAACGACATCGCGAGCCATATTGTTTATGACCCAGGAGAGATCACAATCGAGGGTGGCGAGACATATGAGCCTCTGCAATATACCACATACACGAACCTCGACAATGATTGGGAGATATACTCTCGATTCTCGTATGGATTCCCTGTTAGTTTCATTAAGAGTAACCTCAACATCGGAGCTGCTGTGTCGTATAATATGGAGCCTACGATGATTGGCGGAACAGTCCTTAGTGATGGTTCTGTGGAGGGTGGATCTTTGACTCAAACAGATAATATCGGCTACACAGCATTCGCGACATTGGGAAGTAACATATCTGAAAAGGTAGATTTCACAATTAAGTGGTGGGGTAAATATAACATCGCAAGCAACTCTTCGGAGCTATACGACACTCACAATGAGTATTTCAACCACAAAGTTAACGCCAATATGAAGTTTGTGTTGCCGATGAATTTCACCATCACCGCAAGTGGTGAGTATAATCAATATGTGGGTCTCACGGATGATTATAATATTGAGTCGTTGGTGTGCAACTTCTTTGTCGGCAAGAAGGTGTTCAAGAATAATCGAGGCGAAGTATTGGTTGGTGTATGCGATATGTTCGACCAAAATATATCGTTCAACCGCTCTTCGGGAACCAACTATACCCAAAACTACACCAATAGCGTGATTGGTAGATACTTCACAATGCAATTTGTATATAACCTCCGCTACTTCGGCAAAAACGCCTCTACCAATATGAGCGACTACAAAATCGAACGTAACGATGATGATCGTCGTCGTCCGAATTAGTAATTTGGGACTGACTCCGTCGGGCGGGGTGCTCTTAAGCTGAGCTGATTATATAGCGAATGGGGGATAGAGCTTTCAGCTCTAAAATTTAGAGAGTGCTAGGATTATTTCCAAATGAATTTGGATAATCCTAGCACTCTCTAAATTCTTCAAATGGCTGTGCCATTTGAACCCCACCGATGTTACACATATCCGTAAACTCCGAAATTAACAAACTACTCAGAAAGGTAACAAAAACGTAACAGTAAAGTTACCTCATGATTGCATTATGGTTACCCTCGATTTGGGATTAAACACCGAAGGTGTTTAACAAAATAAGGTATTCAATATTTTGGTCGAATTTATTCGAAACCAAAATATTGAATACCTTGGCTCACTCGCAAAATATAAATCACCACAATAAAAATATCCAACTAATTGATCGTTAATTAGTTGGATATTTTGTATCTTTGCATAAAGGAGAGCCATTACCCCCAAAACCCGCCAAG
>JBCQUZ010000211.1:0-2393 GCA_047173645.1 Rikenellaceae bacterium | reverse complement strand
AGAAAATTTTATCGCTTAGGCGGAATAAATTTGAGCCTGGCTCCGATTTGTTTCGCCTTTTCTTATGTCCCTATAGTTTCTTGACCTCAATTCAGTTGCATTTGCAGGTTGAATTCAGAAATCATTAAAATTATAGAAGTTTGATTTTCTGGTATATGTTGTCTAAATAACATATTTGTATACTCAGCAATTAAGACATCTATTATGACAGCCGATAATATCAACTCTCTCACTCTCACCACTACTAAGGGTACGATTGGTGGGTGGAATATCTCATCGAGTTATATCTATAAGAACAGCGTATATTTTGGTGCTGATGGTTCTATTTATAATGGCACTAAGTGGAGACTGAATAATGATGGGTCGGGTCAGTTAGCAAATGGTAATATTTCGTGGACCTCAGCAGGTGGTATTACAGCTAAGAATGCTCTTTTTACCAATGTGCGTGTTGAAGGAAGTGTACGTAACCCTTATGTATTGAATGATTCGTCAATCTGGGTCGGAGGTGATGCACCAGACGACCAAGAGAATTTCAATAACTATGATAATATTATAGCTGTACGTGGCAGTTGGGGTGTCAGCATCCCTCTTCCTTGGACTTTGGAGAACAGTGGTCGCCGAGTTACGCTTGTGAACTACAAGTGGAATAGCACCATTACAACTGGTACAATGGATATTACAGCCCCATCAGGCAAATACTTCTACGAGGATGGTATCGCTAAGACGAAGTTGAATATGTCTCGTGAGTATGTAGAGCTTATGGGTTATGGTGATGATAAAACATTCTTTGGGTGGATTGTGGTAACAAAACTCAACCTAATGACTTCCAGTAGGTATGGCAAACCAGTTAAAGTGTTGGCGCAAGGTCGTGTAACGGGTACGTCTTCATCTGCCTCTATCACATACAAAACATTCGATAATACAACAATGAGTGTGTCACGTATAGGTACAGGTAAGTATAAGATTTCCTACTCATCTACTTGGGGTCTGAGTATCTCCAATGCAGTGATAAACTTAACTGGATATGGTTATTCTTATGGATCTTCGTCAGCACCTATCAAAGCTTCTGTATATGGAGTCTACTCAACCTATATGTATGTCAATGCAAGTGACGACGCTTCAAACAACGATGGCTCATTCTTCTTTCAGATTATGAATATGAATGATTGGATATACTAAATTAAACCTTTCGGAGATGATAGCCCTATTCTTATATGTAAACAAATTTCAAACGATATGAATATTACAGGAACAACAATCACAACCAAGGCGGAAGCCACAACAGAGAATGCCAGATACCAATTGGAGTATCTGGTGCAGGACAAATCACTTATCAGAGTTGAAGCATCTGTCAGCTCACTTGACGATGAGCCTCAGGGGTTAGGTTACATCATCTACGATGGTGGCAATATCCACTGCTCACTACCGGGTGATAGGCAAAACTCAAACTACTTCGAGGATTTCGAGGTATTCTTGAGTAGCATCAAAGAGGAGTGCGAAGAGGATGAACCAATAACAGACCAAGAAACACAAACATCAAACAAATAATCATTAAACGAAAAAACATTATGGAATTATCAATCAAAGACCGTCTCTACATCCCAGCACTTCTACCTAAGGATGGCAACTTCAAAGAGTTTAATCTCAAAAAGGAGATCCTTCGCAAGGTGGAGATTTCCGAGAGTGAGCGCACGGAGGTGAATCTACGAGAGAACTCGGAGACTAAGCGCATCGAGTGGGATACCGAAAAGGACAATCCTCTGATTATTGACTTCTCAAAGGATGAGTGCGACTACCTAAAAAAGGTGTGCGAGAAGCTATCGGACGAAACATTGCCTGACGATATGTGGGCGACCGTAGAGAGAATTTTTGACTCTATCGTTTAATGGCACGACAGGACATTGAGATTGATAGCGAGTATGGGGAGTTAGAAACCACCGACAACATCGTAGGAAAGGAGCAATTCGAATTTACGTTGTTGGCAAAAGATAGTAACTTTTGTTATGGTGAGTTTCTGATACCCCAAGATCGCATTTTAAGGGTTAAGAGTGGTTTTGAACTCCACTCTTTAATCCCTTATAAGCCTATCGCACTGCCTCTGAGGGTGAGATTTCGAGTGGATGCCGAGCAGGAGGAGTTCATTCTCAATCCAATGAATAACAGTCAGTGGTATGATGTGGTTTTGCCAGACGGAACTGCTATTATGCTTTCAGAGTATAGAGCGGTGAATGAGGCTAATTACTTCAATCTGATTTTAGAGCGTGATAAGCTACATCTATACAGTGGCAATGAGAGCGATTTGATGATTACACCATCTCTATCTCAAAATCAGGCTTGCCTGCTTAAAACGTCGGCTGGTGGTAGCTATCAGCACCCTTTGACTGGTGTTGGGC
>JBCQUZ010000210.1:0-2403 GCA_047173645.1 Rikenellaceae bacterium | reverse complement strand
GTTGAGGCAGCTCAGTTGCGTGCATCACTAGGTGAGATCTCAGACGCTTGCGAGGTTATCGTAGGTCGTTATCAAGCCGTTATTCGTTCAATTTCAGGAATATATAGTTCAGAGGTGAAGACAGATTCAGCATTTGCAAAAGCTACAGAGATGGCGGCAGAGTTCTCGAAGAAGGAGGGACGTCAGCCACGTATTATGATCGCAAAACTAGGTCAAGATGGTCACGACCGTGGAGCTAAGGTTGTAGCAACAGGTTACGCCGACATCGGTTTCGATGTGGATATGGGACCTCTGTTCCAAACTCCCGAGGAGGCAGCTAAGCAGGCGGTTGAGAATGATGTACACGTAGTGGGTGTATCGTCACTTGCGGCAGGTCACTTGACTCTTGTTCCTCAAATTATCGGAGAGCTTAAGAAGTTGGGTCGTGAGGATATTGTTGTAATCGTGGGAGGTGTAATTCCAGCTCAAGATTATGAGCAACTCTACAAAGATGGTGCAGCAGCGATCTTCGGTCCTGGTACCCCAATTTCAACTGCGGCGATTAAGATCCTTGAGATCTTGGCGGAGTAACATCCCTTGCAGTTATTTTATAGAAGAGTCTCTATTTATCTTTTTGGGTGAATAGAGACTCTTTTTTGTGTGTAATTGTGCATAATTCATATAAAAAATAGTATATTTGTTGAAATAAGAGACTAAAAATTGAAATCATGAGAAAATTACTGTGTTTCATCCTTATCCTTACATCTGTAGTGGGATATGCCAAAAAGCCAAAAAAGGTGAAGATGACCAAAGAGGAGATTGCTGCAAATACTGTAACAATAGATATTAACTCGCTCAATGGTAACGAGATCCCGGAATTTAGTATATGGATGGTGACGGGGGTGGCGACGAGTTTGGAGAATGTTAGAGACGCCCTAGTCTCTGCGGCGCAGCAGGATCGTACAATAGAACTTACGTTGGTGAATGTTACCGAGATTCCAGATGAGGCATTTACCGATTGTTCGGCTCTAACCTCGGTGAGTTGCCCTTCGGCTAGTAATGTTGGTCGCAACACATTTGCTAACTGCGGAGGATTGACAAATATCTACCTCCCCGTTGCTGGATATATTGGCGAAGGGGCATTTAGTTCGTGTGCTCTGCTAGCGGAACTTAGCCTCCCATCTGCTATGTCGATCAAAGGTTCAGCATTTATGTATTGCGAATCTCTAGCGACTCTAGTTCTAGGTACAGATGGTGGAGGAGTAGCGGATCTTAGCCAAGATGCATTCAGCGGTTTCAATACCGAGTCGTGTGCATTGACCTTAAAATCGGGTATTGTCGCCGTTGAGGATGACACAATCTTAACAATCCAGGACTCTGCAAGTTTTACATTCAGCTCAGTAGTGATTCCATAGGAGGAGGGGTTGCACATATATAACAGAAAAGAGGGTGACATGCAAATGAGTCCCCTCTTTTTAACGTAACTCACTGATTAACAATATCTGTTTATTGGTGAAAAGCACGACTCCTACATAGGAGACTACATAGAGCCTATTTTTCGTGGTCATTTCACTGCCACAAAGGTATGCAAAAATTCTGACAAATTAGGGGCTTTATTGCCCCTTTTTTGATTAAACCTGTTTACAGAGATTTTTTGGCAATGTGTAGGCATCATAAAAAACTACATCGAGATAATTTCCACTGTATCTGGAGACTATCTCGATGTATATTTATAGGTGATATATGTTGCTACTGGTTTTGCAACTTGCTTAGTAGTTTCTTGCTTGGCGTGAAAATCACTATCCGTTTTGCTGGACTATACTCTCTCTGTTTGGTGTGAACATTATAGTATTTGCGAGGTGGTGACTGTTTTACTACAAACTTACCTATGCTCGTTAGATTTATAGATTCACCACGATTTAGTGTTTTAGCTATTAGCTCACATAAAGACTCTACTACTTCATTCACTTCACTTCGTATATACAGCCCCTCTAATCTCGTAGAGAGTTCTGCGATCACTTCTCGGTTATTCATACCTATTTATTATATGAATAACGACGACAAAGAGGCTTTGCGTGGATCTGTACCCTATCGTCCTTTAGGATGCGTTGAGCCGCATTATACATAGGCAAGCTCTCCACTCCAGCAATTTTAAGTGCCTCTACAAGCATTTTGTTTTCGATAAATTCAATGTATTCGCTCTCCTTTATCGTAACATACTTGTCTGATTCCGATTTAAGACGTGCCATATCATATACCTATTTATGATACTTCACACCGTCCATCGCCATTCTATCGAGCAACCTAATTGCCTCCACCATAAAATCGCTCAGAATCTTCTCTTTGTTGGATATTTCTGATCTCTCGCTTAACACAGCACATACCCCTTCAACAGTTCGGCTTGATGATGTTTTCCCATCAATA
>JBCQUZ010000209.1:0-2410 GCA_047173645.1 Rikenellaceae bacterium | reverse complement strand
ACACAGCCGAGCCAGAGTGGTTTCGTGAGCGTATAGGCGCAGAGAATATAGGAACAGCATGTGAGCTATTCAACCTAAAGAGTGATCCGAAGCAGACGACAAATGTGATTAATGAATATCCAGAGAAGGCGACAGAGCTCCAGAAGGAGTTGTTGCGTTATGTATTTGAGGGACGAACCAGATTCTTGTAAATTACCAACTTAAAAACTACAAAATGAACTATAGGTATAGGCATTTAGACCACCCAACAAAATAATAATACCTACCTTTGCAGAATGGGTAGAGAAAATAAATTTAGAGGAGTGAACTCGATCAAATTCAATCGCTATTTTCAGAGCGACGATGATTGTTATAAGTACTTGGCAGATGTCAAGTGGGCGGATGGTTATGTCTGTCGCAAATGTGGTCACACGAAATATTATCGTGGATCAAAACCACATTCACGCAGGTGTATGAAGTGCAAATACGACGAGAGCTCAACCGCTGGAACGATGTTCGACAAGTGTAAATCTCTCTGTTAACAGCATTTCATATTGCCTTCAAGATAGCAACTAAGAAGAAAGGAATGTCATCTTTGGAGCTATCAGCAGAGTTTGAACTTCGCCAAAAGACCTGTTGGGCATTTAAGCGGAAGATTCAACAAGCAATGCAAAGCTCTCTACAATACCCTATTAGTGAGGTGGTTTGTGTGGATGAGTTCTTTATTGGCGGAGAGGAAGAGGGCGTGAGAGGTCGGCAACGAGGCAAGAAACGTTTGGTTGTAGTTGCTGTTGAGATTGTAAAAAGGAGGATGGGAGCAATGGAATGGGGCGAGCTTATGCCCGTGTTATACCCAATGCGTCAAGCAAGTCATTTAAGCCATTCTTTGACGACCATATCTCAAAAGAGGCGAAGATTATTACAGACGAGTGGCAGGGATATGTTCCGCTAAAGAAGCATTACAAAAATTGGGAGCAGGTGAAATCCGATAAAGGAAAAGGGATGCCTGAGATACACAATCACATTATGAACCTAAAGGGCTGGTTGCGTGGCATACATCATCATTGCTCAGAAGAGCACTTGCAAGGATACCTCGATGAGTACCATTACAGGTGCAATAGACGGACAAATTGGGGGTTATATTCGATAAGCTTATAGTTAGGATGGTTCAAAATGCGCCAAAACGGCTTAGTAGCGATGTGTAGGATGGGCGGTCTAAACGCCTATATCTAATGAACTATTACAAACAACTTTTAGCAGTATGTATTGGTGCCGCTTGCACGCTATATCTTGTGCGTGTAGCCAGACATCTAGCAAAGAGGAGATTAAGTTCCCTCTAATCTTAGATATGGTGCACCATAATCCAGGCGAGGCTCTATACGAAAGTGCGTATAATAACCCCGAGACCATTAAAAAAATGGGTTATAACGGCAAGGTCTATTTCTTGTTCGAGTCTCCAATGCTGGCTATCAATTGGGAGTCGGTCGACTCAGACATACTACCCAAAGGGAGCGAAGAGCGCAAATGGGTAGACCAAAAGGCAGAGCAGATACGTTCTATGCAGGCTGCTTCGACCAATGCTGGACTCACAACTCTCGCGCAATCAGACCTGATTCTATTCCCTAAACGTCTGGTCGAGAAGTATGATTTAGCAGATCGTATGGGTGATGCACGAGACCCCGAAGTGGAGAAGTTAATTAGGGCGCAAATTGCCGAAATGTTCGATCAATTCCCATTGCTCGATGGTCTTGTTACTCGAATTGGTGAGACATACCTTCACGATGCACCATACCACTTGGGAGCTATTAACGAGAAGAATAGCCCCGAGAATACAATTATCCCACTGCTCAATATCCTACGAGATGAGATCTGTGTTAAACGCAATAAGTTGCTTATTTTCCGCACATGGGTTAGCTTCGATACCAATTTGGAGAACTATATGAAGGTGAGCGATAGTGTCGAGCCTCACAAAAACTTAGTTATCGCAGTTAAACATTGCGAGGGCGATTTCCACCGCTCAAATCCATTTAGCAAAGTCATTGGCGAGGGTCGACACCCTCAAATTATCGAAATCCAATGCGCTCGTGAGTATGAGGGCAAAGGGGCTTATCCTCACTATGTAGCTAATGGAGTTATCGAAGGCTTCGAGGAGCATCAGAATATGCCAGAGCTGGCAATCAATAGCATTCGTGAATTTGCCACTACTAAACCAGAGTTATACGCAGGAATATGGACTTGGACTCGTGGTGGTGGTTGGGGAGGACCCTACATCAAAGATGAGTTGTGGTGCGACCTTAATGCGTGGGTTGTGGCGCAGTGGGCAGCAGATCCGACGCAACGAGAAGAGGATATATTCAATAGATATGCCGTAGAGAAGATGAAGCTAAAAGGTGACGATGTGGCGAAGTTCCGTCGATTGTGTCTCTTGTCG
>JBCQUZ010000208.1:0-2417 GCA_047173645.1 Rikenellaceae bacterium | reverse complement strand
GTTCCTGCACGCTCCATATCACCAGCCTTGAGAGCCTCGCACACATCCAAAACTCGTCGCTCCTCGCCAATGATATATTTCGCTCGTCTATAATCTTCGTCCGATACTTTATCTCGTACACCCTCTAATTCGAGTGCTGTGACTCCTCTAAGTGATGGAGTACCAAGCGTCTGAGCAACTCTCTCGCAACTCTCACGGCGGCGATTGTATGGCGAATCAACAAGCTCGTGTTTCACATTTGAATTGAGCAACACCAAGCGATACCCCGCAGCATCAAATGGGAAATATTCATACTCCATACTTCGGCAATCAAGGCGCATAAGTTGCCCTTTGCGACCAAAGATTGAGGCAAATTGATCCATAATTCCGCACTTCACACCGCAGTAGTTATGCTCCGTAGATTGCCCGATTCTCGCCAAATCCATCTTATCAATCTTATTGTCGTTGAAGAGGTCGTTGATTGCAAATCCAAATACCGACTCCAAAGCAGCCGACGACGATAGACCTGCGCCAACAGGCAGATTGCCCATAAATGCAGCATCGAAACCCTTAACCACGCCACCTCGTTTGATAGTCTCTTGACATACGCCATAGATATATCTCATCCAACTCTGCTTTGGCAACTCCTCGCTACCAATCTCAAACTCTGCAAATTCGTTAAAATCAAACGAATAGACTCTAACCATCTTAGAGCTATTAGGTTTCACTTCGGCATAGATTCCCTTGTCGATAGCCCCAGGCATAACGAAACCTTCGTTATAGTCGGTGTGCTCACCTATCAAATTTATGCGCCCTGCGGCAGCGTAATATGAGCCTACACCCTTGAAGTGAACTGAAAATATTTCGTGTATTCTATTTTTCATCTTACCAGAAAATTGCGTAGATTATAGCCAACAAAATTAAAATTACATAAGAGCAGATATTAAACACGCTATCTGTCTTGAATAGCTCCTTGCTCACAGGAATTGCTCTCGATGGCTCAGTTGATGCCATGGTCATCTTGCTCACTACATATATAATAAGGAGTGTCGCAAGCAACGTGTATCCCATTTGATCCAAGAATGGAAGTGCCACAGCACCACCAGTCATAGCTGGCAAGAATTTCAATAGCAACGCCACTGGGATTGAGAGCAATACTCCCCATACAGCACCCTTATTATTAGCACCCTTCCAGAACAATCCCATCAAGAACACACCCAAGATACCTGGGCTTACCAGACCTGTATATTCCTGAATATATTGGAATACTTGACCTAGTCCACCCAACATTGGAGCTATGCAAAGTGCGATAACAAGTGCTGCGGCAGCGGTCATACGACCAACATTCACGAGCTTTGTTTGCGATGCTTGAGGCTCGATATATGGCTTGTAGATATCCATTGTGAAGATAGTCGAAGTTGAGTTCAACATACTCGCCAACGACGACACGATTGCCGCTGCCAATGCCGCAACTACCAATCCTTTGAGTCCCGTAGGTACAAATTCGCTAATCAACCAAGGGTAAGCGCTATCATATTTCATCACGCCATTTACGCTGAATACCTCCGCTGCACCATTGAAATTCTCGGTGAACATAACGTAAGCGATGACGCCGGGGATAACCACGATAAAAGGAATTAAAATCTTTAGAAATGCAGCGAAGATGATACCTCGTTGCGCCTCGGGGAGTGACTTAGCAGCCAAAGTACGTTGGATAATATATTGATTGAATCCCCAATAATATAGATTTGCAACCCACATTCCACCGACCAAAACGCCGATGCCCGGGAGGTTCATATACTCCTTATGGTCTTTGGATAGAATCATATCGAAGTGGTCGCCCGCAACATCAAATACGTGCTTTGCACCCTCGATAATTCCGTGGTCGGGAGTAACGTAATATAGTGCTATAAAGGTTGTTATAAGTCCGCCAATAACCAACAACGCCACCTGCAGAACATCTGTCCAAGCAACTGCTGACAAACCACCATACAATGAATATGCAGCTGCTACCAAAGCCAAACATATCATCGCAGGGAGTGTTAATGAACCATCGCCTATGCCTAGGATTGTATCCAATGCTTGACCTCCAAGGAACAAAACTGTCGTGAGGTTTACAAATACGAAGAGGCAGATCCAAAAGATCGCAAGGATAGTCTTAAGGTTTGTAGAGTAACGTTTCTCGACAAATTCGGGGATGGTGTAGATGCCTTGCTTGATGAAGATTGGCAAGAAATATTTTCCGACGATAACCAAAGTTATTGCCGCCATAAATTCGTAGGATGCGATAGCGAGACCTGCCGCAAAGCCAGATCCCGACATACCGATAAATTGCTCTGCCGAGATATTCGCAGCGATTAGCGACGCTCCGATTGCCCACCAAGGCAATGATTTACTTGCTAGGAAGTAATCCTCGGCGCTCTTCTCCTCGCCCTTCT
>JBCQUZ010000207.1:0-2444 GCA_047173645.1 Rikenellaceae bacterium | reverse complement strand
TGTTATGTATTTCTATTCTATTCTTATAAGCATTAAATATTTAGGCAACGAAACTGCTCGTTGCTAACACAAAGGTAACAAAAAATATAATACTTCGCATCGGATTGTCCCTACAATTTCAACTACACACCCTCCGACCTCTCAATTTCACCCCTTTGCGACACAAATTTCAGTTCATTATTCACGCTGAGGTATTTCATTTTATTTCAAACCCTTTCATTTTATTTCACCCCCTCCGTTAGATAGCAATTTATCCATTTATAGGCACTACATTCGCTCTGCCGATAGAGTTATACACAGCATAATTGGCGGAAAATAACTAATAAATTAAAGAATAATGGATGTAAAAACAGAATCAAAACAAGATGTGCTGCTCACCGAAGATGGTGATAGTGGCAAGGTAAAGGTAGTCGCTGGTCTCGATGCAGAGGGTAAGCTCAAAACCGTAGCTCCTAAGCAGGCAAGTGAGGCAGACTTTCTAAAGATTGATAGGCACAGCAATGCACTTGAGAGCTTCTTGACCAACTACTTTGCGCAGAGCAAAAACCCCAAACACACGGGATTCTATCGTGTTGCTAAGGAGGGAATTGAAGAGATTGCAAATGTAATATCGGGGCTTCTTCAGAGTGGCAAAGAGGGCGAAGAGTTCCTCAAAGAGTACAAGGTGGACACCTCGAAGTATGAGCGTCAAGATGTTGATATGTCTCGTGGAGCAGAGGAGGAGTGCGAGCCGCACGGGCAACCAAACCGTCAAGAACCCAAACGAGAGTATGAGCCACTCGACAAGGAGAAGATCGATTGGGAGGCATTTGCCAAGATTGGCATCACACGGGAGGCTCTCGAAAAATCGGGGGCACTTAATGATATGCTCAACTATCGACGTTCGCCAGAGCTACACCCAATCTCAATGAAGATGGACGATCTCACGGTGAATACAGATGCTCGACTATCACTCCGCAGAACCGATGATGGTCGCTTAATCCCCGTGATCCACGCTGTGCGACGTGAGCCAGAGTTGGATCGACCATTTTACGGTAACACCTTCACCGCAGAGGATAAAGAGAACTTGCAAAAGACGGGACACCTTGGCAGAACCATTGATCTGAATATCAAGGGAGTTGAGAAGCCGATCAAAGCATTTGTGAGTGTAGACCCAAAGACAAATGAGTTGGTAGCATATAGCACCAAGAATGTGCGTGTTCCAAATGAGATCAAGGGCGTTACACTTGATGATCGACAGAAGCAGGATTTGATGGAGGGGCGTGCCGTTTACCTCGAAGGAATGACAGCCAAGAGTGGCAAAAAGTTCGATGCAAGTATTCAGGTTAGCGGCTCAGAGCGTGGTGTTATCTTTAGATTTAATGAGACAAAGCGAGAGATGCAGGCGCAGGCACAAAATGGTGTTCGCATACCCAATAAGTTGGGAGGCATAGCACTATCTGATGAGCAGCGAGATACACTCAAAAAGGGTGATGTGATCTATGTGGAGGGTATGATCGACAAGAAGGGACAGCAATATAATGCCTACGTCAAGGTAAATGAGAAGCAGGGCAAACTCGACTTCTATCGTTGGGATCCTCGACAGAAACAGGATGTTAAGGCTGATAACAAATCAGCCACTCAGGTGGAGGTCAATTCTAACGGCAAGACGAACGAGACAACCAAGCACAGCGACGACCCAATGAAGCAAGGTCAAGCGAACCCCGACAGTGAAAATCAACAGCGACAGAATCGCCCTAAAATGAAGATGTAAGAATGAAGAGAGTGTTGAAAGTAAGTTATGTAGATGTATTTGCCATCACAATAGAGTATGGTATAAATGTAGCCAAGTATCTGAGCCACGAGAGCCGAGAGGTCTTTCCGATCAAAGATGCAGATGATATTGACGTAGCAGATGTATATCCAACAAGAGCCGAGATGCCTAATGGATATGCGCTACTGAATTATAAGCTAAGTTCGTTCCTATCGCCCGAATATAAGTGTGACGCTTATGAGCTATTCTTGGGGGGCAATGCCAGAGGGAATACAGAGATCTCTAAGACCCAAGCGATGTCTCTAATAGATAAATGCGCATTAACACTTGTCGTCGAGAATGAATACGGTAAGGTTTGGGAGTAATGGAGAGGATTGATATTGTTTACGTGGTGATTGCACTTCTTATAGTACTAAATATCATATTGATATGCGTCTCGGTCAAATGCGCTCACAAGGTTGATGATGATTTTGAGTTCCGTGATGAAGATGGCGATCATATCTATTATGACAGAAAACTTATTCGACACAAACAGAATGAATACAACAATAAAGAAAGCTAATATGAGTAACTTAAAATTCAAATAAAATTGCTATATTTGCCACTGAAATACAGGTCATAAATGGTTTAATACTGTTTTTACTTGGATTTTAGTGGTGGCACTTGGGGAGGGATACCCTGAGTGCCTTTT
>JBCQUZ010000206.1:0-2465 GCA_047173645.1 Rikenellaceae bacterium | reverse complement strand
CTTTACAATCTGCTCCATAGATAGGTGCCTATGTTTAATCGGGACTTTCTCCATCCTATACCCTGCAAAGGGGTCACGCTTGATTATTTTTTGATTTACCGCCATCTTCGCAACAAGTCGCAAGATTATCAGATAATCATTCAGCGAAATTGTTTTGATCTGTAACACAACCGAAAGATAGAATTGAAAATCATTGATAAACTGCATATCAAGCGAGCGTAGCGGTATATCCTTAATATCATACTTGTATGTCATAAAGTTACAGAGATGTTTGCGCACAGTAAGCCTACGAACATACGACTTGCGAACTCGATCTATCCCTACTCGTTTTGCAAACTCCTCAATATGTTCATCAAATAGAGTGAGTATAGTCTCCTTTTTCTGCACCTTGCCCGTGACGGCATTCTTCACAATCTCAGCAGAGACAAAGCCGATGGTGTCGACACTCTTTTTGTATGCCATCTTAGCTTTGATCGCAAGCTCATCAAGATCTCTATTTATGCCCTTGTCGCTCTTGCTTTGCCCTTTTGTGGCGTTCCAATCGGTTGGTAGTATTGTGATGCCTGTGCTATATTGTGCCACCTTACCATCAATGGTTATTCGCCCCATAATGGCTGTTGTGCCATCAGTCTTAATCTTTTGCTTGTTTATATAAAACAGCAACTTAAATGTACTTCGCATAGCTACTCTCCATTTGAAGTTAATAATCTTTTACTCGGTCTTACCTTACGACGACTCATATCTTTGAGTATGGTAGATGGTGGTGAGTCAATACCCTTTAGTTCGAACATCCCCGATATAGTATTGCTTAAAATATCTACATCCTTATTAATCTTATCGTGTGTGATTTTGGCATATCGTTGGGTGGTGCATATATTTTTATGCCCCATAGCTCGACTAACTGTCTCTATTGGAACTCCTTGAGATAAAAGCACTTGGGTGGCGAAGGTGTGTCGTGAGTCGTGATACGAAATCGAACGCTCTATACCACAGAGCTTTGCGATTTTTTTGAGATGAAGATTCATACTCTCCTTTGTGAGCATTGGGAATAATAGACCACCCTTTGCCGTGCCTCGATACTTCTCTATTAGGTTTATGGCGACATCAAGTAGCAATACGTTCTCTGGTGTTCCTGTCTTTTGTCGATTAGTCATAATCCATAGTCGCCCCAGATCATCACGCTTAAGGTGATTCTCTGAGAGTGTCATCATATCGCAATGGCAGATACCTGTGAAGGTCGAGAAGATGAACATATCTCGTGTAAAGTTGCGATTGGGTGTATCGAATGTGGTGTTCATAATATTCGATAGCTCCTCTTGCGAAAGGTAACGTTGTGGCTTATATGCTTTTGGATGTGAGAATCCCTTGAATGGGTCGATGTCAATAAGTCCTTTATTCATCGCTATAAAACAGATACTCTTTAGTCTACGGATATGCCCAATAATGGTGTTTATCTTGTGTCGGAGTTCTATTTTTAGATAGATGTAAAAGTTCTCGATGAATGTGATGTCTAACTGTTTCAGCGCAATATCTGGTACTTTATATCGGCTCTTGACAAAGTTGGTTAAGTGGACGAGGGTGATCTTGTATTGAGTATATGTAGTTGCAGCACGATTCACGCCCACACGCAGAGCATACTCCTCATTATGCTCTTTGAAACTCCGTAGTATTGTTGCTTGGGTCGCTGCGATGCCTTGAAATACACTCTTGACATCGGTAGCTGTGAAGTTGTCGCCCATTGCATACAATTCATCAAAACGCATACGCAGGAGCAGGAGTTGCGATTCAATCTCTTTGTTTGTCTTTGTTGCTATACGACTTTTACCTGTGCAACGTTGTGATGTAGCGTTCCAGATTTTTGGGTCAATTTTTATCTTACAGCCGAACTGTGCCGACGAGTTATTTCGCCCGTTTTGTTTGATTGTGATTTTGCCCATTAGAGGGCAAACACCATCCACATTTTGCTCATTACGTTTGAGGTAGAGCAGCACCTTCATCTCGATCTTCATACAATAACTTTTTTAGAGTGCAATATTAATTCTAAATCAGTTATCTGTCGATAAGCAAATCACAGCGGATCAGCGCAAAAGAATTTACGAAAGCTAAATCTTCACGTTTGTATCGCAAAAATTACTATATTCGCAGTCCAGAGCTACCTATAACCCCGATTTTACGCCACAAATCCAAACCATAATAGGTAATGATTTGGTAGTGGAACTCTCGCTGTATTCTTCTCAGAGTTGCAGTTTTAACATCTGTGCAAAATACAGCAAATCAATTACTATTCAACGACTTGTATTTCTACTTCATCGTTCTTCACTTGGTTGCTTTGTCCTTATTTTGTTTCTTCACGGGGTTGGCCTTCACGGATGTTTCGTCGCTCAGAGATGAACATATCGTCAAGGATAATAACGGTGAAATGTGGATCCGCAAGGCTCGCCTAAAGACTCAGACGATGTGTAATA
>JBCQUZ010000205.1:0-2468 GCA_047173645.1 Rikenellaceae bacterium | reverse complement strand
ACTATGTATTTGGTACCATCTATCACAGCTGGTGGCAATTGGATTTTGTTCTTTGCGATGGGCGGATCGCTCATACCACTATCGTTGTTATCGGTATTCTTGTGTGCTAGAAAGATTGAATCTATAGAGGATTAAATATAAATAACATTTTAAAATAAAAGATTATGAAATTAGAGTCAAAAGTAGCTATCGTAACAGGTGGCGCAAGAGATTTGGGACGTGCTATCTCAGTAAAGTTGGCAATGGAGGGTGCGAAGGTTGTTGTGAATTATTTTGACAATGAGGCTGATGCAGTTGAGACAGCAGGGATGATTAGTGCAGTTGGCGGTGAGTGTATCACGGTTCAAGGTGATATGACTAAGGCTGAAGATGTGAAGGTGTTGGTTGAAAAGAGTAGAGAGGCGTTTGGTGATGTTATCGATGTCTTAGTCAATGTAGTGGGAGGAATTGTTGGTCGCAAGGCGATCACAGAGCAGGATGAGTCGTGGTACAACTTTTTGATGGATGTTAATATGAAGAGTTGTTGGTTGTGTACACGTGAGGTTGTTCCATTTATGACAAATGGAGGCTCTATCATTAACTTCTCATCACTAGCAGCACGCGATGGTGGTGGCCCAGGAGCATCAATGTATGCTACAGCTAAGGGTGCAGTTATGGTGTTTACTCGCTCAATGGCTAAGGAGTTGGGACCTAAGGGTATCCGATGCAATGCAGTAGCTCCTGGAACCATCGCTACGTCGTTCCATGATCGTTTCAACACACCAGAGAATAGAGAGAGAATGAAGGGTATCTATCCACTTCGTCGTGAGGGTGACGCTGGTGATGTTGCAGATCTAATTGCATTCCTTGCAGCCGATGATTCGGACTACATCACAGGAACAAACATCGACATCAATGGCGGTGTATTCTTCTCATAGATGATCATATATCTATGATTTTCAGATTGTCAGCCACATATACCACAATGTGGTTGACAATCCTAACCCTTAATAACTTAAAACCTATGAAACATCTAACTACCCTAAAGAGAGCTTTCAGTTTGCTTTGTATGCTGTTTGTCTTTCAAACCACATTTGCTCAGGTAGAGATTACAGGTCGTGTAGTCGATGAGCAGGGTGAGTCTCTTATTGGAGTTACTGTTATGGTCGAAGGCGGTACTCAAGGTACTGTGAGCGACATTGATGGTAATTTCAATCTTAATGTTCCATCAGAGGAGTCATCAATTGTTATTTCGTATATCGGATATGAGGCACAGACACATGGAGTTGGAGCACGTACAAATTTCAATATTGTACTTATCGAAGATTCAAAAACTATCGACGAAGTAGTCGTTGTTGGATATGGTGTTCAGAAGAAGTCACACTTGACAGGTTCTGTATCGAAATATTCTAACGAGAACATGGCCGATATGGCAGTTACTAGCGTCGACCAAGCGTTGCAGGGTCGTATTGCTGGAGTAAACATCACTAATACCACATCAGAGGCTGGTTCGTCACCTCAAATCCGCGTGCGTGGTATGGGTTCAATTAGCGCGAGCAATGAGCCATTGGTTGTAGTTGATGGTTATCCATCATCGGATGGTCTTGCAATGGTAGACATGAATGACGTTGAGTCAGTGGAGGTTCTTAAAGATGCTGCATCGGCAGCGATTTATGGATCTCGTGGAGCGAATGGAGTAATCATCGTGACTACAAAATCTGGAAATGTACAGAAACCTAAATTCTCGGTAAAAGCATATACAGGAGTAAAATCGGCTTATGCCTTGCATGATATGATGTCGACTGACGAATATCTTACTATGTTGTATGATGAGGCAGACAAAGGTGGTTCATCGGTTGGAACACAGCAGAGATTGTGGGACTCTTTCGGATGGGAAGATACTAATTGGCAGGAGCTAGCGATGAATGATAATGCTAAGATTAGCAGCGTATCATTTAGCGTGTCAGGTGGTAAGGGTGACACTAGGTACTACCTCTCTAGTAGCTATACATCGGATGATGGAATTATGTTGAACAGTACATATGACAAGTTCAACGTACGTTTCAAGTTGGACACAAAGCTGTCTGACGCAGTTAGCATTGGTGTAAACATGGCACCAACATACTCAAAGAAAGAGTCAAACACAGCGGGATTCATCGATTTCGTAAGAACATATTCATGGATGCCACTATATCACAACGAGGAGTCAGCAGCCTTGACTGGAAAAGAGGTTGGAGACGATGTTCAAGGTCGTGACTTCAACTCATGTGATTTCTCATACATCGATGATGATGGTGTAGAGCAGTTTGTAGAGGGCCAGAGTGCATGGGGAACTTCAAATAACAACCCATACTACAAGATGATGAATGATAGGCGTTACTACTCAACATATGCACTTCAGACATCTGCATATCTTGATATTAAATTTACAGACGATCTTACATTCCGCACATCGAACGGTTTCTATGTGAAGAAATATGGTCAGGAGC
>JBCQUZ010000204.1:0-2481 GCA_047173645.1 Rikenellaceae bacterium | reverse complement strand
ATGGATTGAAAACAAGCTAAATAATCGCCCTCGTAAAAGGCTCGGCTACCTCACACCAAATGAAAAATTTAAACAAATATTAACTATGAATTCAGTTGCATTTGCAGGTTGAATGCAGCACTTCTTAAAGTAGGGAAGCATTGAATTCCATTTGCCCATAATATAGATTTGATTTAACTATGGCAAAGGTCGGAAGATATATTTAATCTTGAAAGATGGGGTTGTTGGGACGGTTACAATTAGAATGTGTATATGGAAATGCTGGAAGAGACCAAGGACGAGGTTTCGGAATCTACAACGATGTGGAATTAATAAGCAGAAGTCGTGGGAGTGGGCAAATACTCGCAAGGGTTACTGGCGTATAGCTAAAAGCCCCATTCTTCAAAGAGCCATTACTGATGATAGTCTATGTCAAGCGGGATATATTTTTCTAAGCGACTGTTACAGTAGGTATTATCGCAATTAAGGAACCGCCGTATGCGGAACCGCACGTACGCTGGTGTGAGAGGTCGGAAACGAAAGTAGGAGGAAACTACTTACTTTCGTTTCCTCCTACTCGATTGCAAAAATACCACACAGAGTAATAGATGGGCTACTTTACCCATCGATTCAAAAATCTATCTGTCGCTGCTTTAATTCTTTCTCGACTCTCAGTGTTGAGTGCTTTGGGATGGAATGGTTCGATTTTGTCCTCCGCCATATACAGTCCTGTCTCTTTGCCGAAACGTTCTGCGGCTACCAATCGGACGATTCTATCTGCGCCCACCTCTGTTGGTGATGCCATAATGTTCATCATCGTCTGCATTATTTTGGCTGCCCCTTTGAGGTCTCTCAGTAGGTTTGATTTGATGTAGCCCGGCAACATCGCATTGACGGTTATGCCCCTATGTTTAAGCTCCTCAGCAAGTTCTATAGTGAACATATTAAGAGCCAATTTTGAGTCGAAGTATGGGGCTTTGGTGTTAAAGTCGCTATGCGTTGAGATATAACCATAGTCGATGGAGTCGATGAAAAGTGTGTCAGTTGTGAGGTTTATAATACGTTCTGTGATGGCTGGTTGCAGCAATCGAGTGAGTAGCACAGGTGCGAAATAGTTTACCGCCCAAGTGGTCTCTATATTGTCAGCAGTAAATTTAATGACACCCAACATATTTACCCCTGCGCAATTTACGAGTATGTTGATTTTCGAGTATTTAGCCAAAATACTCTCTGCGCAACTTCTTACGCTATCCATACTCGACAGATCACAGATTTCAAATGTAGCTCGACCTTTCCCCTTAGCGTTTACAGCCTGAATAACCGCTTCTCCTTTAGCTCTGCTTCGAGCCAAAAGAACTACATCTGCCCCCATATCGCATAGCATCTCTACGGCACAACGACCTATGCCATCTGTACCGCCTGTAAATAGTATTGTTTTACCCCTAAGATCTTTTTCTTTATCTGTAAGTGCTAATTTTGGATCTGCTTTTTTCCTCTGTGGGACAAAGACCTGCAGTGCAATTTTTGCTTTCTTGAATATTGATGCCATACTTCTTGTTGTTAGTTTATTTCTATTTCTCAAACTTTATTCCAAAAATATAACATATTTTGCACAATGCAAAGGTTTTATTTACCTGCAAGCATCAATTCAAGTATATCTGGGATAGATAGCAAAATCGAGGGATAGACGGCATATCCAAATTCGTTGAATGGTCAAAATTACCTCTATTTTTGTAGTAGATAGAAACAAGTGATAACTACTTAAAATTATAGAGCTATGAATCGTAAACTAACAGTTTTCTTGGAGGGTGGATGCAGTGCTGTTCTCGCGGCATCAAGGTATGTTGCAAATAGTTGTAATCTGCACTCTCATACCCAGATTTACCACGACTTTGCAAATTGCACTCTGGATATCAAACACGAAGTGGAAGATATGCTAAAGGTGTTTTTATTATCTATGCACATCCCTGTATATAAAGCACACAAGGTTCACGGCGTGTATAACAAAGGTCGGGAGGTGAATTTGCGCTATTGGATGATAAATCCAACTAATGACCCGATCGGTTCACAATACAAAAACGGAGAGTGCTCAATCACCATAGCGTTAATGTGTGACTCAAATAGAGTGCTTAGTATCTGCGCAGTACCTACTGAGGATAAGATCTACTTTGATTATCCCGACAGAGGCGTATATGTTATTGAGCGATGCAGCGAGATAGAGTCTGATATAACGGTCACACTCCTTTCGACTGTTGCACGCTCTCTATCAACAGATGTAGCAGACTCAGAGCCACTCGCTGATCTCCCTGATACGCACTATTGGTTTGGGTAAAAACAGGCGACTACTCCTCTCGCCTGTTATTCGCACCAAAGGTAATAGCTAAGAGCAGTGATGTTATGAGTATTCCGAGTAGGAAACCAGCACCTTGAGTGTAATCACGCAGATTGATATCTGTCGCCACGAATAAGATATAGGCGATGACGATATTTGTGAATCCCCAG
>JBCQUZ010000049.1:0-16698 GCA_047173645.1 Rikenellaceae bacterium | reverse complement strand
TAAATCTAATTTGATGCGCTCCTTAATGTTAGTTAAGAGTTCATGCCTCTCTTGTTGAGTCGGAGGTGTAGCAATCACTCCGCACTCTTCGTCCCATTCATGTGAATATATTTTATACTCAGTCGAAATTTGACGAATTACCCTGTTGTGTATAATCTGATAAAAGATTATACCCTCTTTCCTTGCTACCTTTGATGATCTAAATTTCACTTTAATTGATGCCATAATTTTTATATTTAAGTTTCAGCACAAAAATAATAATGAATACTTTTTATAAAAATTTCGGTGACACGCACTTCGAGAACAACCGATAGAGGTGTTTATTAAAATAGAGGTTTATAATAAAACAAACTATCCTACATTATCCATTTAGAATGATGTAGGATAGTTTGTTTATCGAAAAAGAAAAAGGGGGTTGATAGTGGATATATCCAATAAATCTACTCCAACTCCAATAGATCCGCCGTTTATGGTGAATTATAGTATCAACATAGCATCGCCATAGGTTCCAAAGCGGTATCCCTCATCCTTGGCAATTTTGTAGGCATTCATAATTGTTTCGTAGCCTCCAAATGCTGCAACCATCATCAGTTGAGTTGAATATGGAAGGTGGAAGTTTGTAACCATTGCATTGGCAACAACAAATTCGTATGGCGAGAAGATAAATTTATTTGTCCACCCCTCCATAGGTTTAATCATTCCTCCTGTCGATACTGCCGATTCGAGTGTACGCATCACAGTTGTTCCAATCGAAACAACACGTCTGCCATCCTCCTTCGCTTTATTTACAATGTTAACAGCCTCTTGGTCAACAAAATATTGCTCCGAATCTACTTTGTGTTTTGATAGATCCTCTACATCTACCGTGCGGAAACTTCCAAGTCCAACGTGTAGAGTTATAAATGCGCGATCTATACCTCTAATTTCCATACGCTTAAGTAGGTGCTTCGAGAAGTGAAGACCAGCTGTTGGAGCGGCAACAGCTCCCTCTTTTTCGGCATATATAGTTTGATAACGCTCCTCATCTTCGGGCTCAACTTTGGCTCTAACCCACTTTGGTAGAGGTGTTTCGCCTAGTTGATAAAGAGCCTCCTTGAAATCTTCATGGGTTCCATCAAAAAGGAATCTGAGTGTACGACCTCGTGATGTTGTATTATCTATTACCTCTGCGACAATTAGTTCATTATCACCAAAATATAGCTTGTTGCCGATACGAATTTTACGTGCTGGATCTACCAATACATCCCACAATCGGAGCTCTCTATTTAGCTCGCGAAGTAGAAAAATTTCGATCTCGGCACCAGTCTTCTCCTTATTACCATACAAGCGAGCGGGAAATACCTTCGTATCGTTAAATACAAATAGATCCTTCTCGTCGAAGTACTCTATTATATCTTTAAAAAGTCGATGTTCGATTGTTCCATCTGCGCGATTTATGACCATCAAACGTGATTCATCTCGTTGTTCTGCTGGGTGTTGAGCCAACATCTCAGCCGAGAAATCGTAGCCATATTGTGATAACTTCATAGTTATTATTATTATTTGTTAATAAAAAGAGTTCTTATTTTTCTCTAGAATAGTTTTGCGAAAAAAGTGTTGCGAATATTAATACGCAAAAATCACTCTTTTGTTTCAAGATCTTCCACTTTTTTTAGAAAATCTTCTAGCTGCCACCCATTTTCAGTTGTGAAACCTCCGCTACGGGTGCGACGAAGTGATGTTAGGTGACCACCACTTCCGAGTGCTTCGCCAATCTCGCCTGCTAAGGAGCGGATGTAGGTTCCTTTACTGCATCGAACTTTAATACGCAAATTGGGAAGTGCGAACTCTTCGACCTCTATGCTATATATATTAATGAGTGCGCGTTTAAGCTCCACCTCTTCGCCCGCACGTGCCATCTCGTAAGCTCGCATACCCTTACCTTCGACTCTCTTTGCCGAATAGACAGGCGGAAGTTGAAGTCTTTCGCCCGATAGATCTACGAGGACTTTATCCACCATCTCGCGAGTGATATGTTCGGTCGGGAAATATTTATCTATTGGGTGTTCCAAATCAAAACTCGGAGTTGTCGCACCCAACATCACATCTGCAATATACTCCTTCTCTTCGGCCTGCAAGGCATCGACCATCTTTGTCGCCTTGCCTACGCATACCAATAATACCCCCGAGGCTAATGGGTCGAGTGTGCCTGCATGTCCCACCTTTATTTTGCGATAACCTTTGCGTCCCAACGCATATTTTATTTTGCGCACAACATCCGTAGATGTCCACTCCAAAGGTTTATCAATAACTGCGATGTAACCCTCTCTGAAATCTACACCCTCCAATGAATTTTCTGTCATTATGTTAGTTTACAATAAAATACCCAATAATCGAGAATAATCCCATCGCCAAACAATAGTAAGCGAACCACACAAGTTTACCTCTTTTAACAATGTCGATCATAAACTTACATGCCAATGTACCCACAATAAACGAAGCTATGAACCCTGCGATAAGTGGCATAGTTCCCACATTTCCGAAGTTTAGATCACCTCCCGAACCAACAATATCCAAAAATGTGTTTCCTAGGATAGGAACCAACACCATCAAAAATGAAAATTGTGCCACGCTCTCCTTCTTGTTGCCTAAGATTAGACCCGTTGCAATTGTAGCTCCCGAACGAGATATTCCTGGCATCACCGCTGCGGCTTGAGCTAGTCCAATTATAAATGCGTCGCGATATGAGATAGCCTCTTTTTGTCTAGGTTTCGCAACATAAGCAAATGTAAGCAGTCCAGCTGTAATAAGCAACATAATTCCCACAACAAGAAGTATATAGTTCGACGAAAGCATCTCTTCCAAATAATCTTTAAAGGCAAATCCTACGATTGCAACAGGTATCATAGACAAGATAATTTTAAGGGCATACGCCTGCTCTTCGTTAAACTTAGTGCTAAATATTCCGACCAATATTCGACGGATCTCGCCCCACAACACTACGAATGTACTACATACTGTTCCTGCGTGTAGTGCCACATCAAAAGTGAGATTTTCGGTGAGCTCAACACCCATCAACTCCTTGAAAATTTGCAAGTGTCCGCTACTCGACACGGGCAAAAACTCTGTAATCCCTTGTACTATACCTAGGATTATTGATTGTAAAATTGTCATATTTTAATAAATTTAAATCTTTTTTACAAAGTTAGTTATATCTATTTTTTACTCAATAGGGCATAAATCTCGACAATAAAACCAGCCACAACAACTATTGGAGCAAGGGTAATGCGTCGCCACGAAAACATATCGTAGTTAAAAACCATTGGGTCATCACTTCCGCCACCTGTCATCAGCACAAAGCCTAAAACTATCAACACGAAGCCAAGAAGTAAAATCTTGTAGTTGCGAATACTCAAAGGCATCTGAGATTCATTCGAATTGTTATCTACTTTCTTATTCATATTTTTATTATCATTAATCAATATTAATATATATGTATCTTATTAGAGGTCATATTTACAAATTTATTCACCGCAAAGAGTGTAAAAATTGCCGAAATCACAACTCCACTCACAATCATCACCCCAGCAATGATACCTGCTCGAAGGATCTGCTCCCAAGTAAATAGTTCGGGAAGATACTCTATAAGTCCACAAGTTACCCCTCCAAATAGCAGTGACGCGACCACTCCTGCCCAAAATCCGCATGTCACACCTCTCCACAAAAAGGGGCGAATTATAAACCATTTGGTTGCCCCCACCAACTTCATAGTGTTTATGAGGTATCGTTTTGAGTATATCGCAAGTCGAACGGTGTTGTTGAGCAAAATTAGCGAAATAATCAACAGAGCACCTCCAAAAGCCAACAATATAATTTGGAAGGTGCCAACCATCGAATCTACCTTTTCGATCAATTGCGCAGGATAAGTTACACGATCAACACCCTTAATAGCTTCTATTTGTTTGACAAACTCCTGCAAAATATCTTCATCCGAAGATTGAGCCAAAAGTTGAACATTGAAGCTATCCATCAATGGATTTTCCTCCAAAATCTTTTCGAACTCCACGCCAAACATCTTTCGAAACTCCTCATCTTCCGCCTTATCTTCGCGTGACGAATAGGTGATCTCGCCCGATGAAGGGTATGCCGCAATACGACGACGTATATTTTCGCGTTGCTCCTCTCCAACCCCTTTGCGAAGTTCGACCGTGGCAGATATATTTTCGCGCAATGAATATGCTGCATCCATTGCCGAGACCATCAAGTAACCCACCGAGCCCAATAAAAACAACACCAGCGATATGCTTAGGGTCGATGTGGCGTAGGAGTTACGAACCTTACGCCTTAATCTTCTGTCGTCTTTCATATATCAAAGCTGCAATTAGTGAACATAATATCAAAAGAGAGAATATCAATGTTATAGCATTTATTAGTGACCATCTAGGAGCCTTAAATTCCCATACAACACGATGTTCTCCAGCTGGTAAATCCATTGCGCGAAGCAGATAATTTGCTCTGAAGTATGGTGCAGGTTTACCATCTATTGTGGCGCTCCAACCTTTGTTATAGTATATTTCCGAGAATATCGCAGTGCCATCCTCTTCGAGCGAATAGTCGTAGACTAATCTACCTGGCTCATATTCTACTAGGTTGATTTCACCCTGTCCAAAACTCTTTGGCGAAACCCCTTCAGATCGTTCAACTACAGCTGTTGTTTTGGTCGAAATCTCACCCAAAATATCCATCTCATTGCGTGGAGATGATGCCTCGACGATATTATCTACAAACCATGCCGCACCATTCGTGCTCTCTCTCTCGACCACTTGACGACTACCATCCTGGGTGGGGACGATAAAATATTTGGTGTTGAGCATATCCAACACCTCGGGGTGTTGAGTCGACAAATAGTTCTCGATAAGATCTTGATACCTCGAAAGTTTAGCGCCATGGTATCCTCCGATTGATCTATGGAAATATGAAGTTGTCGCATCGTTAAATGTATTAACCGACAAATTCATCACTCTATATCCTAACTCCTTATCCTCCCAAATTTGGCGATTTACAGCGGTTGCTCTTAGAGCTGTGTTTTGAGCTGGAGTTTTGAAATTGTCGTATGACATAAACCTAACACCTACACCCACCATGTCGACCACCACAAGAGCTGTAAGGATTCCAACCATCACTCCGCGCTTAATCTTCTGATTTGCCGACAACCACACAACGATTGCCGCTGTTACCACAAATCCGATTGTTCGCCATGCGTCTGCTGTCATCATCGAATATCTATCATCCGCCATAGCTGCGGCTACCTGCACCGCAAGTTGATCGGGAAAACTCGACTCGACAAACATACGTACCGCCTCTGCTTCGCCAAAACCAAGAAGAGATCGACCAACGGCGATAAATAACAGCGATACACCTGCTGTGAGTCCTACGCTCCAAATCAACACCTTATTGATTTTATCTTTGGCACTCTCCAAATCCCACAACTTCGCAACTCCAATCGCTGCCAATAGAGGCGCTGTCCACTCCACAACGGTGAGAGTCATAGATACAGTTCGGAACTTATTATAACCAGGCAATATCTTAAACATCAACTCCGTGAACCACGCCAAGTTACGACCCCATGCAAGCAACAACATAAATATCGAAATAGCCAATATCCACCATCTTTGGCGACTATCCGTCAAACAGAATCCCAACACTGCCAAAAACAGCACCACCGCGCCAATATATGTTGGACCTCCAGTGAACGGTTGTTCGCCCCAATAGGTCGGTATTTGCGAAGCTATGCGCTCCGCTTGATATGGTTTAAGAGTCTCTACAACAGCTCCATCAGAAGGGAATGTAGTGCCCGAATCGCGACCCATAAAGTCGGGGATCAACATATTGAAACTCTCCATACGTCCGTAGCTCCATGCTGTGGCGTAATCCATATCGAGCCCATTCGAACTACTCTGCTCATGCTCTTCTCCCACAAGTACCGACCCTCCACGCATAGTGTCGGGTGTGTGTTCGTATGTGTACCAAAGCGGTGCAAAATTTGATCCCACAGCCAAAATACCAGCCACTATCATCACCCCCGTACGTTTGGCAAAAGATTTAAGGGCACCTTCGCGAATGGCGAATACCCCCTCCGAGATCCAAAAAGCTAATAGAGCCAACAAAAAGTAATATGTTATTTGGGGGTGATTAGCCATTATCTGTATCGACGTGAAGAGAGCCAAGAGGGATCCTCCGATCCACATATTCCCCCTCAAAGCCATATATCCTCCACCAAACATCAGCGGAGCATATATCAACGCCCACATTTTGGTGATGTGTCCTGCGCCAATTATCAAAAAGAAGTATGTCGACAATCCATACATCACACCGCCCACCATAGCGACCCACATATTCATCCCCATCATAATAAGCATCAACCACATCGCCACCATTGCAAAGAAGATATAGGCGGCAGGGTCGGGTATAGAGTATGTAAATGATGTAACGACTCGTTTGATTATGGATGAAGGGTAGTTTACATGAATCATATATGCAGGCATTCCTCCAAACAAATTACCTGTCCATTGAGGATCTACCCCCGTGCGTTCGCGACTGTCGAAAATATCCTTCGACATACCTTTAAATTGAACGATGTCGCCCTGAATTAACTCCTTGCCTCCAAATTGAGGGGCAAAGTAAATAATTGCAATAAGAGCATAAAGCGCCAGTGTCACCACGGTAGGTAACCACACTTTGCGTGTAATTTTTATCATACAAAAAACTATTATCCGAATATAGTAACGGACAAAGATACAAAAAAAGATTTAGAGAGTGCGACATATTCCAAAATTTAACTATTTTTGCAGATAATTTTGAAACAAACGAATATTAATGTCAACACTCGATCAAATACGCAAACCCATAGCTACCGATTTGGAGGCTTTCGATAAATATGTAGCAGATGAGTTTCAGAGCGAAAATCCACTCGTGGATATTATGCTTCGCGACGCAATGTCATCACGAGGCAAAGGTATACGCCCAACTCTTGTGATGTTGTGTGCGGCGCTCAACTCCGCAAATGGGATTGTCAGTCGCCGAGCATGGGTTGCCGCGATGATGGTTGAGATGATACATGTGTCGTCGCTTATTCATGACGATGTGATCGACGATGCCGACACCCGACGAGGTAAACCTTCGCTCAACGCACTTTGGCAATCTAAAAGGGCGGTGCTTACGGGAGATTATATATTGGCGAAGAACCTTTCGATTGGATTATCGAGTGGTCAATATGACATTGTGAATCACGTTGTAAAGGCTATAGCTATACTTTGTGAAGGGGAGGTGATCCAAGATGATTGCGCTCGTCGTCAAGCGATGACACGAGAGGAGTATTTGAAGATTATAGCCAAGAAAACAGCATCACTAATTTCGATTAGCGCCTCGGCAGGAGCGATGGCAGCGGGGGGATCACCGAAGAGTATCGAGCGAATGAAATATTTTGGCGAAGCTATAGGTATGGCATTTCAAATTCAAGATGATATTTTGGACTATACTCCCACAGCCAACACAGGCAAACCATCCAATAATGACCTGCGAGAGGGTAAAATCACACTTCCGATGCTGGCAATTTTGGAGCGAGGAGATAAGTCGCTAAATGCACAAATAATGGAGCTCCTCGCCAAGAGTGGTCAAGATGAAGAGGCGGTTGATGAACTACAAAAAATCGTCTTACGAGAGGGTGGCGTAGATTTCGCGCGCGAAGTGATGTCGGCATATGTCGCCAAGGCAACTGCAATTTTGGCGGAGTATCCCGATTCGGAGTATCGAACAGCGCTGATGAACCTATGTGCATTTATAACGGATCGAGACAATTAAATTAACGAGACAATTAAATCGAGTAAATCGAAATAATTAAAAACAAAATTTGTAACTGATAATTATAATTATTAAGAGATATATAAGTAATAAAGATATATAAGTAATAAGATAGATGAAGAGAGTAGAACTTAAACCAACACCCGACCAAACATTCGAGATCATAAGCGGAGGGAATCCCAATGCAAACTTCACAAAGATCATTGCAGACTCCAAAGAGTTGCAACAAAACGGCGATGTCGAAGCTGCGTGTAACCTGCGTTTTGGTGCGGTGCAAACCCTCCACGAACTCCTCCCCGACGATGATGAGGTGATCTTGGAGTGGAAACATGCGAACTCTCGTTCGGCTATTGAGTTGTTGCATTTGTCAGCTATTGACCACTTTTTGATTAACGATTTCGAAATCTCGTCGGCTCTGTTGGAGTTGTCGCTAGATCTCGACCCCGAAGATCACTTGGAGGTGTCGGAGTTGTTGGCGTATGACTATTTGGCGATGGGCGAATATGAACTCTTCGATGAGGTTATAAATGATATATCGGATAAATATGCGTCGCGAGCGTTGCTAATTTTATGGTCATCATTCTTGCGCGATGGGGCGATCCCTTCGGGCGAAATGACCGCTTTTAGGAGCAGATTCTCAGCATTTCACGCCGAATTTGTGGGCGATAGCCACCAAATCGACAAAGAGTATATGGCTGATATTGAGAGCGAAAAACCAACTCTCAAGGCTCAAGCACGCGAATTATGGCTCAAAACCGAAAACCTTTGGACTCTATATCCACAATTTATTGAGGCACTAAAACGTTTGTAATAAAGGATAATAACACCGAAAACCATAAAACTATGAAAAGAATTTTTGCTACATTATCGCTCTTTGCGATACTCACATCACTTACTTCGTGTGACCTTAAACACGATGACGATATAAACCTAGACCAAATTTGGATGTCTGATTTGTATGGAAAATGGGATATTTGGAGCACCGAAAGTATCGGTTATGAATCTATTGAATTTTCTACCGAAGGATATTATTTTATCGAAGAATCAAAGAGTGGAGCCACTATGGATCAAGAGGTTTTGTATGGTAAATATAAAAAGACAGGAGATTATCAAGTTACAGCTTATGATGTAGGAGTTCTAGATATTACAGATTATAGCGACACTAAAATATGGTATGATATAACCCTAGATGGAAAAACCCAAAGCGAGACTCATAAAGCGACTTCGGCAGTAGATCGAGACGAGACAATATCGGACAATACAGATTTGATAGGAACAATCTGGAAGGTATACTCATATAGCTACGAAGCATATCAAGAGATCTTTAACATCGAAACAGATGTTGCATATCTTTATATCTCTACAGCAGGAACATTTATATCTATCGACAAGAGTGGTAATGCCTATTCATACGAATGGACATGGAGCAACACAGATGAAGATGAGATAAAGGTTTCGAATGGTAATAGCTATTCGAACTGGACACTTGAGGGTATTTCGACATTCGAAGTGTCAGATCTTTCGAACAACGATATGCTGTTTGAATTTGAAACAGATATAACTGTCGATACAGAGGATGGTACAGAGACTCTTACAAACATACCATTTACAATGAGATTTGAGAGATCCTCAAATATTACAATAGAGTAATCGAATCGATAAAAAACGAGTAGGGGGAGGATAATGAATTTAATCATAGCTGTAACAGCCGCTAGCGGAGCAATATATGCACGCCAAGTTGTGGATCATGCGATAGCAGATCCTGCGGTAGAACGCATAGCTCTAATCTACAGCTCCTCTGCGCGCGAAGTCATGGAGTGGGAGGGTGAACAAATCACCCTCCACCCTAAAATTGAGGAGTATGCCAACGATAATATGTTCGCTGCGTCGGCGAGTGGATCAGCCCCTTTTGATGCGATGATTATTGTCCCAGCATCTATGGGAACTATTGGGCGTATAGCCTCGGGAGTCTCCGATTCGCTTATCGCAAGGTCGGCAGATGTTATGTTGAAGGAGCGTCGTAAGTTGATAATTGTAGCTCGCGAAACCCCTATGTCATTGATCCATCTACGCAACATGACCACACTCACAGAGAGTGGGGCTATAATTTTACCAGCTGTGCCATCATTTTATAACAATCCCAAAACTATCGAAGAGCTATCTCAAACCGTTTCGACAAGAGTAGCAAAGATGGCAGGAATCAAATGTACAACAATAGAGTGGGTTGGCGTAAATTCGTAAATTGGGCGTTCAGTCTTGTTGTGTATTTTGCGAATTAGCCTAAATAAGTTTTGTTAAGAGGTAGAATCCGATGATTATGTTTTAGCAACATGGCTAATTTAGCCTCTATTTGGATTTTAAACATCTCGGGGTGCTCCTTTGCCATTGAAAAACTCAGATTGGTAATGTCATCGATCTCCTCTTTTCCGTCGACCCATTTGTTTACAAATAGTGACGACCACGAAACATTATATCTATCGGCTATGAGTTCACCTTCGCGAGTGGATATATCGACTATTGACATCTGTAGTTTGCCGTTTTTTAGCTCTTTAGCAAACTTATTGTTAATTACTTCGCGAGTAAGAGTTTCGATTGTTCGACAAGTGTCGCAACGTTGTTTGCCATGAAAATACAACACCTCCACAACTTCACCTTTGGGTTCATCCTTACAAATAGTCTTCTCTTTGTCCACCTCCATAATGGTGCACTCTGCATTATCCCCATTTGCCGATTTACTCTTAGGACTTGAAACAGATGAACCTAAAATCAATACCAACGCTATCGCACTAAAAAACACTCTCTTCATTCTCTATATCTACTCTATCAATCTTTAATTTTAACTATTACTCTTAATTGTTATTCGTTTTATTACGAACGATGCAACGAAAAAAATATTATCTACTTATAATATCCTTTTTTGCAATACCTACTTTTTGTACACCCTTTATTTGCAACACTCCTTCTTTGCAATGCAACTATCAAAAAGCTCTTCAAATATTCCCTTTGCTTCGATCCAGTTATCTTTACATATGCAATATTTAACCTTTGGTTGAATAATCTCCCCCTGAATCAGTCCTGCATTTTTAAGCTCCGTGAGGTGTTGCGACACTGTAGCTTTACAGATGGGTAACACTTCGTGTATCTCGCCAAAAAAGCAACTCTCCTGTTTGGCTAAAAAATTCATTATAGCTATACGAGCAGGGTGCCCCAAAGCCTTAGCAATGCGTGCTATATGCTCTTGTTGGTGGGTATATATTTTTGTTGTATTATCCATCTCTGTTTGCAAAGATACGAACAATATTTGGATATTCAAAATTGCCCTATAAATTAACGAATTTAGCCTCTGTCTATTTGTTTATTGAGTTTTCTTTATATCTTTCAAAAATTTCTCCGACACAACAACCCTGATAGCTTTGTGGTGCACCGAAAATTCGAAGGGTGTTTCGCCCAATAATTCGCCATCTACCTCGATTTTGATCTCTGGGGTTGACTCTATGCGTATCCTCTCGCCACGTGCACTTTTGACATGACCTATGCGGTGGATTCCACCATTGAAGAGTAGATTAAATCTAAATAGAAGGTGCCAAATTCGAATGGGTCTAATAAGCGAAATATCCAACAATCCATCATCGGCAATCGCGGTGGGAAGCTGTTGCATACCGCCTCCATTATATTTACAGATTCCAATTGCGGCGCTGAACATCAAGTTGTTGTGTATGAGTTTGTCGTCGACCCAGATCTTTACACCTGTTGGCTTGTACGAAAAAAATGCGGTGAGCATGCTCCATATGTATGATAGTTTGTTGGTGCGTCCCTTCATACGTTGGTGCATAAATTTCTTCTGGACATGTGCATCAAACCCCACGCCCGACACATTTGCCATATATCGGCTCTGTGTAAATTGTGATTCGCAATAGCTAACCTCGCCAACATCTTGGAGAAAAGAGTGTTCATCTTTGATCGCCTTGATCGCATCTTGGTATCTGCTTGGCATGCCAAATGTGCGCACCCAATCATTGCCCGTACCAACAGCCACAACTCCCAACATCACTTCGGTTGGAGCCACAACATCTTGGATAAAGAGTCCATTAACCACTTCGTGCACAGTGCCATCACCACCCACAACCAACACTTTGCGGTGACCCCTTTTGATCGCGGCAACGGTTAGCTCTACGGCATGAAATTTATGTTCGGTGAATACAGGTTCGCACGAAATATCGGCATCGCGAAGCAGTTTCGAAATCAATGGGTAATCCTCCAATCCCTTACCTGAGCCTGCCACAGGATTCACCACTACGAACCATCTATTTGTATCGGTTTTTGTCATAATATATCTAAATCTATCTAAGATTTTTGGAGTTAATTAAAGATTCATAAAGTTGTTCTAGTTTTTAGGAATTTTAACTATTGGAGCCCCTTCACCTCTTTCAAATGCGGCAACTATGCTCTTTACGAGTGGGTGGCGAACAATATCTCGTTGGTCAAACTCTACGATGCCTATCCCTTTGACCGAGCGTAGGTTGTCCATCGCCTTTAGAAGTCCACTGTCGCCTTTGTGTGGAAGGTCGATTTGGGTAACATCGCCCGTGACAATAAATTTTGCGTTGCGCCCCATGCGCGTTAAGAACATTTTGATTTGCGAGAGTGTAGTGTTTTGTGCCTCATCCAAAATTACCACAGCATTGTCGAGTGTGCGACCGCGCATATATGCAAGTGGTGCGATTTGAACTGTCCCCTCCTCCATATATTTTTGGAGCTTTGCGGGGGGTATCATATCGTTGAGGGCATCATACAAGGGTTGTAAATATGGATCCAACTTCTCCTTCATATCTCCTGGTAAGAATCCTAGCTTTTCGCCAGCTTCAACCGCAGGACGTGTCATGATAATTCGTTTTACCTCTCTCTCTTTGAGTAATTTAACAGCTAAAGCTATTGCGGTGTATGTCTTTCCCGATCCAGCGGGACCAACTCCAAACAATAGGTCGTTGGAGTCGAATAGCGAAGCGAGTTTTTGTTGGTTGGGTGTTCTTGCGCGAATAATAGCACCGTTGTTGCCATAGACTATAACATCTTTGTCGACGCAAGTCTCTACCTCGATCTTCACCCCCGAGAATGCTTGTGCCACAACCTCTTCGGAGATATGTCCATATTTAATATAATATGCAACCAATCCAGCCAATCGTTGTTCAAATTTATAGGTCGTCTCATCATCGCCTAATACTTTAATAGAGCTACCTCTAGCCACTATTTTGAGTTCTGGATTAAGTGCCTTTATTTGGTCGAGATATTGATCTTTGTGTCCATATAATTCGCGAGGGTCGATACCCTCCAATTCAATCTCCTTGTGCATATCGCTCATTGGCGTTGTAACTTTGTGATTTATATATTTAAACATTCGTTGCGGTTTAGAGTATGTGTGGTTTAAAATCTAAAACCTGCCGTTATATCTATAGAGTACATTCTGATGTCATATTGGTCGCTACTGTTGCTACTACCATAATATTCGGTGGTGTTTGTCGAGAATCGCCCCACATATCTTAGATCCAAAAATAGATTGTTGTAGATGTCGCACGACACACCTGCCATATAACCGACACTCCCTTTGACACGTCCAAATTCGTAGCAGTCTCCATTGGATGTGGTTAGTTCGTTGTTGCACAAAAGCGAAAATGTAGGCCCAAAGTTGATCCTTATAGGGTCGAATATCTTTATGCCAAACATAATAGGGAAATCTATACTTTTGTTCCTTACCTCAGCCCCTTTAACATTACTTGCTCCGCTGTCGAAACTCATCTTAAACGAGGAGTACCACAACTCGGGAACAAGCTCGAAGGTGCCCCAATTGACCCCCCACATAATTCCAGCTTTGAATCCAGGGGTGCTCGACACTTCGGCATCATTGCCACTGATTTTTAGATTTGGACAACTCACACCTGCTGCAACGCCATAGATAATATCTATCTTGGGGCTACTACTACTCGTGTAGTACGATGATCTGTTTGGTGCAGGATGTTGAGGCGAATTATGTCGTTGAGCCAATGTAGGTAAAGTTATTACCACAGCCAAAATAAGTGTTGCGATATTTTTAAGTTTCATATACTCAGATTTTTTATGCCAATTTTTTATAAATAATCACCTCAAAGTTACGATTTTTTCTCTAATTATAGGCTCCAAACCAGCAAAAGTTTCGCAATCCCCAAAAAATAGACTATCTTTGTGGCGTAGAATAAAGTAGAAATAAATTTTTAAGTTGCAGATATGGCATTAGTTGCGATAGTAGGCCGACCGAATGTCGGGAAGAGTACCCTTTTTAACCGCCTTGTGGGCGAGCGTAAAGCGATTGTTGATTCAACCGCTGGAACCACGCGCGACCGTCACTACGGTAAAACGGATTGGTGTGGACGTGAGTTTTCGATAATCGATACGGGAGGTTACGCCGTGAATACAGATGATATTTTTGAGGATGAGATCCGTCGACAAGTGATGTTGGCAATCGAGGAGGCAGATGTAATTTTGTTCCTCGTAGAGGTTATGACAGGTATCACCGACCTCGACGAGATGGTGGCAAATGTATTGCGTCGCACATCCAAAAAGGTGATTTTGGTATGTAACAAGGTCGACAACAACAACCAAGTATATATGTCGCATGAGTTCTATTCGTTGGGCTTAGGCGATCAAATCCACTGCATATCGTCGATGAGTGGTTCGGGAACAGGAGATTTGATGGATGACATCGTGAAGGCTCTCCCAGCCGATGAGTTTGTCGATGAGATAGATCCAACACTTCCACGTATCACTATCGTTGGTCGTCCGAATGTGGGTAAATCTTCGATCACAAATGCACTGTTGGGCGAAGAGCGCAATATTGTGACTCCGATTGCTGGAACTACGCGCGACTCTATCCACTCGCGCTACAATAAGTTTGGTATGGATTTCTATTTGGTCGACACGGCAGGTATGCGTCGTAAGAATCGCGAGATGGAGGATCTGGAGTTTTACTCTGTGATGCGTTCAATTCGCGCTATCGAGGCGGCGGATGTGTGTGTGTTGATGTTGGATGCTCAACAGGGTCTTGAGCAACAAGATCTCAATATCCACAACTTGGTAGTTCGTAACCGTAAGGGTTGTGTCATTGTGGTCAACAAGTGGGATTTGGTCGAAAAGGATAGCAATACAATGAAGGAGTGGCGCGAGAAGATCGAGCGTAAGTTGGCTCCATTCAACGATATTCCGATTATCTTCACCTCGGTGCTCAATAAGCAACGTATCTTGGATGTTTTGCAAACAGCAATCCAAGTGTTCGAGAACCGTAAGCGTAGGATAGCAACCCACAAGCTCAATGACTTCTTCTTGCCAATCATCGAGAACTATCCACCGCCATCAATCAAGGGTAAGTATATCAAGATCAAGTATGTTATGCAGCTTCCAACGCCAACGCCACAGTTTGCGTTCTTTGTGAATTTGCCACAATATATCAAGGATCCATATCGTCGATTCTTGGAGAATAAGTTGCGTGCGGAGTGGGATTTTGCGGGTGTACCTATTCAGATCTATTTCCGTCAAAAGTAATATATACATACATTACATAATGTTTTATGAAAGTCTCTTCCTTGTTTTGGGGAGAGACTTTTTTGTCGTATATATTTATGTATAATGATATTGTTAAATGTCAATAATTTAATATTCAGGGTTTTATGTGTTGTATAAATGATATGTAAAAATTAGGATAATTAGAGTTTTATTTATAATTTTGTTAATATGTTAACTAATTTATTTAAAACTTATGAATAATAATTCAACGATTAGAGCTGCGGCTCGCGAAGCGCTCAAAGGCAATTGGGGTGTGGCAATTGTCATGTATCTTATCTATGTGGGAATCACATATGGTACAGGTGTGATTCCTTTTGTTGGGCAAGGGGTATCTATTTTTTTGGGTATTCCTTTGGGGTACTCTTTATCTATTGCTTACTTGAGTATGGTGCGAGGTCAAACGGTAAATATAGATAATGTTTTTGATGCCTTTAGGGGCAATAATTTTGGTAATGTGTTTACTACGATGTTGTTGGTGGGGTGTTATACTCTGTTGTGGAGTTTGTTGTTGATTGTGCCAGGATTGATAAAGGGTTATTCGTATGCTATGACTCCCTATATTTTGGCTGACACTGGGGTTACTAATAATGAGGCTATTGAGGAGAGTATGCGTATGATGAAGGGTCATAAGATGCGTTTGTTTCTTATGGATTTGGGTTTTATAGGATTGATACTTCTCTCTATTTTAACGTTGGGTATTGCTCTTTT
Source organism: Rikenellaceae bacterium (assembly GCA_047173645.1). Taxonomy (GTDB): domain Bacteria; phylum Bacteroidota; class Bacteroidia; order Bacteroidales; family Rikenellaceae; genus Alistipes. The sequence continues at coordinate 561 of JBCQUZ010000049.1, read as the reverse complement.
GTGGGTTATGCCATATATGATGACATCGCGAGCTAAGTTTTATCAAGATTTAAAAGGCGAGTAATCTCTAAGGAGTAGGAAAACGCAGTTTTCCCCGCCCGTGCGGCTCGCACCGCCCGCCGGCGTTAGGCAGTCCCCTCACTGCCCCCAAGATGCCTTCGCCCTCCCCTCCTAAAAAGCATCTTTTGGAACAAAAGTGCGCAGGAGGGCGGCAACCCAAAGGGTTGCAACAGAGAATATTTCGTGGAAATATATATTGTAAAATGGATTTAGAAGGATGTGTATGCCAATTGCAACTCTGCGAGTTGCCGCCCTCCTGCGCACTTTTTTTTGCAAAAAAAGATGCTTTTTAGGAGTGTCGGGCGAAAACATGTTTAGGTTAGAGGCTGGACTGCCTAGCGCCGGCGGGCGGTGCGAGCCGCACGGGCAGAGAAAACTGCGTTGGCTCACTCGCAAAATATAAATCACCACAATAAAAATATCCAACTAATTGATCGTTAATTAGTTGGATATTTTGTATCTTTGCATAAAGGAGAGCCATTACCCCCAAAACCCGCCAAG
>JBCQUZ010000203.1:0-2507 GCA_047173645.1 Rikenellaceae bacterium | reverse complement strand
TCTTGAACCTCTTTTGGCAACATATCGTTTTCAAGCATATGCATAAACAGTTCAACATCTTCTTCAGTTATTGCAGATACGCCCAACAACATCTCGTTGAACTCTTCGTCGGTGAATCCCATATCTGTTGAGTCAAAAATCTCGCCATCTTCCAATCCAATCCACTCTGCTATCTCCTCATATTCGGGGTGTTTAGGATCACTCATAACCTCTCGCAGGTGTTCATAGCCCCAAATTCCGCCACAATCCTCTGGTGGTGCTGCGTTCTTTCCCTTGATGAACAGTGCATCACGTTCATCATCTATTGGTGGTAAGATCTTCTCGACCACAATGTTGTGCTCCCAGCTATCGCCAAAATCATACTCATATTTAAGTTTCTGCCCCTTCTCTGTAAAAATATCCCCCAATAGGGCATCTTCATAAGCCTCCATATCCTCCCCATCTTCTTCGAACTCGCAATCGTCATAGGGCATCATATAGGTCTGGTGCTTATTATAAAATTTGTGCATATGACCATTCTCCCACGGCATTACCGTCTGTATCACCATATGCAGATCCTCAAGTCCCATATCAGCATTGACCACCACACGTCTCCATATTAGCGGTTTAACTCCATTGAGTGAAATTTTTAGTTGTAGTGCGTATCTCTCCATTTTATTATTGTGTTTTATAATTAATATTTTATAGCTTTTCTGATTTCAATATTTCGCAAAGTTTTGGGACTCCTGTGATAGAGTTCTCTCCTATATAATGCACCTTATTGGATATTCCAGAGAGAGTTGGCGGGTTTGGGTCAACGAGATAAATCGGCACTCCGTGACCTGCATATTGCACCAACGATGCTGCTGGATAGACCGCCAACGATGTCCCCACAATCACCAAGATGTCAGCCGAACGAACAATATCCGCAGCTCGCTCAAACATCGGTACACTCTCACCAAAGAACACTACAAAGGGGCGTGCTAATGCTCCATCGGGAGCTTTCATATCTAGTGGCTGCTCCCAACTTTCGAGTGGAAATGTCAGGTTCTCATCACGGCTGCTACGTAGTTTACGAAGCTCTCCGTGTAGGTGCGTAACCCGTGTTGAACCACCTCTTTCGTGTAGATCATCAATGTTCTGTGTCACCACCTCTACATTAAAATGGTTCTCTAATTCAGCAATGGCTCTATGTCCTGCGTTAGGCTCTTTCGACAATAGCTCCTTGCGACGAATATTGTAGAACTCAACCACCTGCGCACGATTGTTTGCTAACGCCTCGGGGGTACATACATCCTCAATCCTATAGTTAGCCCACAATCCATCCGAGTCACGAAAGGTCGCAATATCACTATCTCGGCTCACACCTGCACCTGTAAATACTACTATCTTTTTCATCTTTTTGTAATTATCAATCCGTTGTCGAGCTATTATTTATTGAGATGATTTTTGTCGCACGTTCACGAATGCGATTCCTGAGATGCTGAGGCTCTAATATCTCCACGGTGTCGGCAAACTCTAATAGTGTTGTTTCCAACTCGTAATTATATGCTATCTTCAATTCGATTATCACATAGCCCTCTCCGCTCTTGACTAACTTCTGCGAGTGATGCAGTGGCTTTGTGGCGATGAAATTGTAACGTTCCGAATCAACCTTTAACTGTATGCGTTCAGGCTTTGCTGCGACATTTCTCGTTACACCTAAAATATCATCGAAGAACTCCTCCAAGTCAATCGTTTCGTTTGGTATAAACTCTATCGATGCAGATTCAAACCTCTCTACTCGGTCAATGGCAAGAGTGAGCAATCGGCTATCCACTCCCTCTGCTACCGACAAGCCAACAATATACCAACGTGAAGCGGGCTGCTTGAGGGCATAAGGGTGTATTGTATAGCTGCGAACCTGCCCGAAAGCTGGATGATATTCAATGCTGAGTGGTTGGTGTGATATGGTGGCAGAGAATAGCCCAGAGAAGTGTTCAAGACCACGCAAATATGGGTTCTGCTCAAAGAAAACGATATTCTCAGCATCTTGGTGTTCGAGTTTGAAGTTCGTCTCAAAACGAGCCAACGACTCCTCCAGCCAATCAAACTGAGGTAGCCCCTTGAACCTCGATAGCATAAGCATCGTACTCTGTAACTGCTCCGACTCTGAGCGTGACAGAGGTTGTTGATTTATCGAGAACTCTTTATCCTCATAGCGGTAATAGGTTTTGAGACCATCCTTATGGCGAGCAAGGGGAATCGAATAGCCCTCCTCGCTCTCCATAAAGATTATATCATCAAAAATCTGGCGACGTTTCACACCATCAGCTATTCCAGTAAAGTCATAAATAGCAGAGGCACACGCATCTATCAAATCCTCAATAAAGAATTTGCGCCCAAAATTCGAGAAACATTTGTCTAACGCCTGATAGCGTATTGTTGCGTGTTTGTTGGTTGCCATAATGATCAAGATTATATAATTTTTACTTTTAAATTAAGGTTTAATGCTGATGAAACTTTCTTTATCTGCTGACGTTTTTGTT
>JBCQUZ010000202.1:0-2507 GCA_047173645.1 Rikenellaceae bacterium | reverse complement strand
AGCCTACACAGATTGAGGAGGTTATTTTGCCAGCCGACTTAGAGCCAATCAAAGAGATGGTTGTGGAGATGGTGCAGGAGTCTAAGCCTATCGAGGTGGCGACACTTTCGGGTAGCACCTATACCGAGACAGAGGTTGTAGAGAAGACTATGAGCTATGACGATGCCAAGGAGGTTATCACCCATTTGGAGAAGAAGGGTTACATCGACAAGAAGGGTAAAGTCAAAGATACTATGAAGAACGCTCTGCTCGATGGTAAGATTGACCTGCCTGAGAAGTTCAAGGCAGCGCAGGAGAGGTTTGAGAGCGTGATTAAGAAGTCGACCGCCAAGCCACCATTGCGTGATGCCTCTCGTGATGTAACGGTGAGGATCAATAAGCAGGTGATGTTGTCGCCAGAGTTTATGGAGCTATGGAACAAGATTAAGCAGAAGACTTCGTATCGTGTGGAGGTTGATACAGATGCTCTCGTTGTTAACTCTGTTAAGGATATTGCAGCTATGGAGAGAATACATAAGGCTCGTATCATCTCGCAGAGTGCGGATATAAATATCGAGAGAGCTGGAGTGTCATATCGTGAGGTTGATTACCACACGGAGGATCTCAAAGAAGCCTACACTTCGTTGCCAAATCTCGTTGGGATAGTTAGCGAGAAGTGTTTGATAACACGTAGGACAGCGGCGCAGATACTCGAAGAGAGTGGCAGAATCAAGGAGTTCTTGAACAACCCTCAGCTCTTTATTGAGCGTGTGATAGATGTTATCAACCATCATCGTCACGCACTCGCCATTGATGGTATTCGCTACATCAAGCTCGATGGCGAGGAGTATTCTGTGATGGAGATATTTGCGCAGGAGGAGTTGTTGGCTAATCTCGATCGGAATGCAGTAGAGGTTAAGCATAGTGTTTATGACTATGTGATCTATGATAGTTCGACCATCGAGAAACCATTTGCGGTGGCACTCGACAACGACCCTAATGTTAAGATGTTCTTTAAGATCCCATCACGCTTTAAGATTGACACACCTATCGGAACATACAACCCCGACTGGGCAGTCTACATTGAGCAGGATGGTATCAAGAAGCTCTATTTTGTGTTGGAGACAAAGGGTACAAACCTACTCTTTGACCTACGCACCCCTGAGCGATTGAAGATCCATTGCGGAGAGCAACACTTCAAGGCGTTGGAGGAGGATGTGTCGCTGCACACTACTAAGTCTTGGGAAAAATTTAAAGTTGAAATATAGATATGATTATTTGTACAGTATATATGATACTCTGCGCTCTGATTGCGTTTGGAGTAATTAGGACTTTGTTCCGTTTTGTTAAACGTGTTGTAACATTGTTTAAGTTGCAACGTCGTAATGAGGCGTGGAAGCTACTTACTAAGGGAGCATTAGTTTTGGGACTTATAGCTGTTGGACTCTATTTTGTGAAAGCTATTTTGATCGGTGTTGTATGTGTCGTGATGTTCCTTTTGGGATTGTCACGAGATGGAGATACTGTCTATGTTGTCAATCAACACGATTAAAATTCACCATATACGATTGATAATGCCACTCTTATAGCCTTGTAGCTTATGAGAGTGGCATTAATTATATAAATATATATTTAAGCAGTTATATGATTATGTATTTGCTTAAATGTTTACTCGGTGAGATTGAAAGAACTAAATATACTAGGTCTTTTATTTTCTGCCTCAGTAATCAAATCTACTAGCGAAAAAAGTGAGTGTTTCCGTTTTACTTCTTTTCTCTCTTTCTCAATTTCTAAGAAGATCTCCCAATCTCTTGTTGTTATATTCTTTACTACACCATTACACGTCATAAGTAATTTCAAACATAGTTCACCAGAGTGCTGATGACCATCTTCGGGCATAAGCAGCTTGACCAATGTTGTAGCACGAGTGTGTACCTCCTCGCCCGTTAAGGTACAGAGTGTTTGTTGGTGGTCGATGCTGGCATCGGCGGATTTTATTTGCATATCTGCGATAGCAGTATTCATAGAGTCAGATATATGAGTAATATCCTTTTCGTCAAACTTTATGTGTTTGACCTTGCTCATCTGTTCTGACAGTTGCGTAATATCCCCATCATCCAATTTTATATATCTAATCTCCTTTTTGCGACCAACTTTGTATTTTACAAATATTGCGGTGTAGGCGCATAGGGAAAATAGAAGAGCACTTAACAGATATGTCTCTATATCGGTAAACCTGCTAAATAGCAAAAATGCTACCCCGTATGTTCCAATAACAAGGGTGATAATCTTCATAAGTGTTTTCTTTTCCATTTCTCTCATTCTAGTTGTTTTTATAAAGTTTTTGTTTCTGATATAAATAATTCTGCATCTAAGTAGTGTAAAACAATTATTGCCATATTTTTAAAAGCACTCTGAGGAGCGATATTTTTCACTATTAAATTTCAGTATAGAACCACTATATTTTCAATTCAATAGCAAAAAATCTCATCTCCAATAGTACTCTTAAAAACACACCAATAATTATT
>JBCQUZ010000201.1:0-2526 GCA_047173645.1 Rikenellaceae bacterium | reverse complement strand
ATCGAACAATCCTCGCTTGCCTGTGCTCTTAAAAACCATCTCTATTATAAATTTTAACAATACACAAAGGTAGTGATAATTATCTAAATATCAAAGTGTTAATTTTTAGAAGTCCCCTTAAGTTTATAATGCAAAATATTTTAGTTTTTCTTCGTCAACTTCGACGCCCAAGCCGTAGCCTGTTGGCACATCGATATATCCATCGACAGCTTTGAATGGATTAACCGTAAGTTCCTCACGAATACGATTCGAACTGCGATCAAACTCCAAAAGGGGTTGCTTGTCAAATATACGTCCTGGAGCGTAGTTTAGATTTGATGCGATATGTAGATTGGCAGCTATGATAATTCCTGTTCCCCAGTTGTGAGGTGTCATCTCTACGTGATAAGTCGATGCAATTGTCGAAATACGTTTTTGCTCGGTGATGCCACCTGTAGTTCCCGTTTCGGGTTGGATATAATCTACGCAACGATTCTCGAGGAGTGCCTTAAAGCCATCGCAACGGAATTCACATTCGCCTGAGGCCAATGGTATTGTTGTTCTTTGGCGAAGCTCTCGGTAGCCAGCGTAATCGTCGGGAGAAATTGGCTCCTCGAACCACATTATATTCTGTGATTCGAGTTTACCAGCCAACTCGATCGCCTCACGCACGTTGTATGCGTGATTTGAATCGATACCCAACCTAACCTTATAACCAACTGCTTTGCGTATCGCCTCAACATTTTTAATGTCTTGCTCTATGCCCAAGCCAACTTTCATTTTCATTGCGGAGTAACCTTGTGCGATGTACTCTTGAGCCTCCTCGGCCAACATTTGTTCCATGCGACCCTCCATAGCGTCGGTGAAGTAGAATCCTGTTGCGTAGACCTCTACCTTTTCACGATAACGACCTCCCAAGAGTGTCGAGATGGGTTGCTTGAGGATCTTACCTTTCAAATCCCAAAGTGCTACATCGATAGCACTGATAGCCGACATCAAAATTCCTTTGCGAGCGTAATCAATCGAACGGCGGAACATATCGCTCCAAACCACATCGCTCTCGAGTGGTGAGCGTCCAATCACGATTGGCTTCAAGAATTCAATACCAGCCTTGATAATATTTGCAGGGCCATAACCCTCGCCCCAACCAACTATTCCACTCTCGGTTGTCAACTTAACAACGCAAATTAAGCGAGAAGCGTAATCGAATTGCGAGAAGTAGAATCTCTCGTCGAGTGTGTCGGACAAGAGAAAAGTCTCAATATTTACAATTTTCATCGTTTTGCTTTTTAGAATATTGCAGGCAAGCTATCTTTGAATGTAAGGATCAAACACGCTACAATCAAAACCACAGCTGCCGCTGACATAATAACAAATGATTTTTTTGTGCCACGCCACTCACCGCTGACATATCCCCAGATATTACCAAACACAAGTGAGAGAGCCAACATAACTGGCCAAGTGATGACATTACCCATTTCGCCAATTGATGAAGCAACAATACCGCTCAATCCCAAAGGAAGGAACCACAATAGACCTGTGACCTTGGCCCAAGTGATAGATTTAACTTTTGCAGAGTCGAGATTTTTGAAGTCGCTCCAAGTACCATTCTTACAAAGTAGGTAGATCGCATAACCTAAGTTCATCAATAAACCTCCGAATACAACAACCGCGCGTGGAGGAATCGCAGCAGCGCCATCGCTCATGCCCATCGCCTTGGCGTTAGCAAGAACTGGTGTTGCAGCCTCGAAACCGATGTTGAGTAGAGCCGATAACACACCCGAAAGAGTCACGAGGATCATACCCTTAACAAGTAAACTTTTGTCCTTAGCGCCGCCTCGGCTGCACCTTAGCTCTTTGTCGCGCAAGATTCCTGAGTATGCCGACATCGCAACACCGATGAGCATGATAGCTACACCTATAATAACATAAGGGAACGATGGCTGAGCTGTTGCACCCGCAATTCCAAATAGTGGAATGATAGCACCCAAGCCACCAGCAAGACCCATAACCACACCATTGGTGATCGAAACACCAACATAGTTAACGCTAACGCCAAACAAAATTCCTCCGATTCCCCAAAGGAAACCAAGCAAAATAGAGGTAAAAAGAGTCGAGCTACTTGTGGTGAAAATAGCTTCGAAGAACGAACCTGATGCAAATACACCCCAAATAATTGGGATGACAAGCATCGCAACAAGTGAATAGATAAACCAGAACGCTTCCCACGATAGTGGCTTCTGATTCTTCATTCCCATTCCGAAACTTCCTTGAGCAAAACCCGCCAAAAGAAGTAAGATAATTCCTGTAAGTGTCATAGTATTTTAGTTTTAAATTGTTTTAGGTTTTTGTAATGTTGTATGTTGTCTGACAAATATAGCTATATTTTATCAATCTACAAACTTTCGAGATAATTTTTCGCAAATAAATTAAGGGGACTTCTAAAAATTAAGTCTTTGTAATTCAGTAAATTATCACTATCTTTACATTGTAATTAAAGCAAATGCAGATATGATTTTTAAGAGTACAGGTAAGCGAGGATTGTTC
>JBCQUZ010000048.1:0-17005 GCA_047173645.1 Rikenellaceae bacterium | reverse complement strand
TCTTGGCGGGTTTTGGGGGTAATGGCTCTCCTTTATGCAAAGATACAAAATATCCAACTAATTAACGATCAATTAGTTGGATATTTTTATTGTGGTGATTTATATTTTGCGAGTGAGCCTATTTAGACTAACAACAGCCTAAATACTATCTATGGCTGTTTAGTCACCTAGTTTAGCTGCAAGGAACTCTCTGTTCAAACGTGCGATGTGCGAAATAGAGATCTTCTTTGGACACTCCGCCTCGCAAGCACCTGTGTTTGTACAGTTACCGAATCCCAACTCATCCATCTTAGCAACCATCGCCTTAGCACGACGAGCACCCTCGACTTGACCTTGTGGCAATTTAGCAAGTGACGATACACGAGCCGCAACAAACAACATAGCCGAACCATTCTTACAAGTTGCAGCACAAGCAGCGCAACCTACACAAGCTGCAGCATCCATACTCTCCTCAGCATCAACTTGAGAGATTGGAATAGAGTTAGCATCAGGTACAGCGTTTGTACGTACCGACACATAACCTCCAGCTTGGAGGATCTCGTCGTAAGCGTAGCGGTTAACAACCAAATCCTTGATTACAGGGAATGCACGTGAGCGCCATGGCTCAATAGTGATTGTTTGACCATCTTGGAACTTACGCATATAGATTTGGCAAGTTGTAACTGCGCTCTCGGGACCATGTGCGTGACCCTCGATGTGCAAAGAACACATACCGCAGATACCCTCACGACAATCGTGGTCAAATGCGATAGGCTCCTCACCTTTGTGGTTTAGCTCGTTGTTGAGGATGTCCAACATCTCCAAAAATGAGGTGTCGGGCGAAATATCCTTAATAGAGTACTCCTTAAATCCACCGACTGATTTTGCGTCTTTTTGACGCCATATTTTTAGTGTGAAATTCATCTTCTAAGAAATTAAATGTAAACGTCAAAAATTAATCTTTGTAGTTACGTTGAGCTGGCTTAACGAACTCGTAGTTAAGCATCTCCTTGTGAAGTATTGGAGCCTTCTCAGCACCTTGATACTCCCAAACAGCTGCATATACAAACTCCTCGTCGTTACGCTTTGCCTCGCCCTCTTCGGTTTGGTGCTCCTCGCGGAAGTGACCTCCACAAGACTCCTCACGGTTGAGACCATCGCGAGCCATAAGCTCACCCATCTCTAGGTAGTCAACAAGACGCAACGCCTTCTCCAAATCTTGGTTGAACGCATTAGCCTCACCTGCAACCTTAACATCCTTCCAGAACTCCTTGCGAAGTGCTTGGATCTCGGTGATTGCACGCTCCAAAGACTCTTTGGTACGTCCCATACCTACATTCTCCCACATGATGTGACCCAACTTCTTGTGAATATCATCAACAATTTGCTTACCCTTGATAGAGAACAACTTCTCGATCTTAGCCTTCACAGCCTTCTCCGCCTCATCAAACGCAGGAGTCGAAGTGCTCACCTTAGGAGCTTGGATCTTCTTAGCCAAGAAATCACCAATTGTGTATGGCAATACGAAGTATCCATCAGCCAAACCTTGCATCAAAGCCGAAGCACCTAGGCGGTTAGCTCCGTGGTCTGAGAAGTTCGCCTCACCGATAGAGTACAATCCTGGGATCGAAGTCATCAAGTTGTAGTCAACCCAAGTTCCACCCATTGTGTAGTGAACCGCTGGGAAGATCATCATTGGCTCCTTGTATGGATTAGTATCTTTGATCTCCTCATACATATCGAACAAGTTACCATAACGTTGGCGGATAACATCCTCACCCAAACGCTCGATAGCTGACTTAAAGTCAAGGAATACAGCTAGTCCTGTGTTGTTTACACCATAACCAGCATCGCAACGCTCCTTAGCAGCACGCGACGCAACGTCACGAGGTACAAGGTTACCAAACGCTGGGTATCTGCGCTCCAAGTAGTAGTCGCGATCCTCCTCTGCGATTTGTGAAGCCTTAAGAGTTCCAGCACGCAATGCCTTAACATCCTCCAACTTCTTTGGTACCCAGATACGTCCATCGTTACGCAACGACTCCGACATAAGTGTCAATTTCGATTGTTGATCTCCATTTACAGGGATACAAGTAGGGTGGATCTGAGTGAAACATGGGTTTGCGATACCAGCACCCTTGCGGTAGCATTGGAATGCAACAGAACCATTTGAGTTCATCGCGTTGGTCGACAAGAAGAATACGTTACCATATCCACCTGTTGCCATAACTACTGCGTGAGCACCGAATCTCTTGATCTCGCCCGTAATCAAATCACGTGCGATGATACCACGAGCCTCACCCTCCTCAACTACAATATCCAACATCTCGTGACGTGGGTAGCTAGTAACAGTTCCTGCAGCGATCTCCTTGTTAAGTACTGAGTATGCACCCAACAACAATTGTTGACCAGTTTGACCACGAGCATAGAATGTGCGTGATACTTGAGCACCACCAAATGAGCGGTTATCCAACAAACCTCCATACTCGCGAGCGAAAGGTACACCTTGAGCAACACATTGGTCGATGATTAGGTTCGATACCTCAGCCATACGATAAACGTTAGCCTCGCGTGCACGATAGTCACCACCCTTGATTGTGTCGTAGAAAAGACGATATACTGAGTCGTTATCGTTGCGATAGTTCTTTGCAGCATTGATACCTCCTTGTGCAGCGATAGAGTGCGCACGGCGAGGTGAATCTGAGATGCAGAAGATCTTGACGTTGTAGCCCAACTCTCCGAGCGAAGCAGCAGCAGATGCGCCACCAAGACCTGTACCAATAACGATGATGTCGAGCTTGCGTTTGTTAGCAGGGCTCACTACCTTGATTGCCGCTTTGTGGTTGCTCCACTTTTGTGACAACTCACCAGCAGGTATTTTAGAATCTAAATTTAATGCCATTTCAGGTAAATTTTTATATGTTCAACGTTATTATAATTATGCGCAACAAGCGCCACAAAGGTTAGCCTTAATAAAGAATACAACCACAACCACCGCAAAACCTAGGAAGATTAGGGTAGCCACAGCGTTAGCCAAACACTTCAAACGTGGGTACCATGTGTCGTTAGCAAATCCAGCACTTTGGAACATACTCCACACTCCGTGAGTCAAGTGGAACCACAAAGCAGTGAACCACACCAAGTAAGCCAACGCGTAGTACCACTTCGAGAAAGTGTACTGAATAAGGTAAGCGCCATTTGTTGGTTCAATCTCAACGCCATCAACCACGACTGAGTGGTGACCCAAGATCTCGACCAACTGCATCTTTGCCCAGAAGTTGAACAGGTGAAGCAATAAACCGCCCACGATGATGTAACCCAAGATAAGCATGTTCTTAGATGCCCAAGATACACCCTTCTCTGTAACAGTTACAGCATAACGTTGAGTTCCACGAGCATCGTAGTTATTCTTCGTGAGGATCAACGCATACACGAAGTGTACTACCACACCTCCTGCCAACAATGCAGTTGCAGCAAGTGCATACCAATTTGCACCCAAAAAGGCACAAATCATGTTGTACGCCTCGGCACTAAAGATAGCTGCCAAGTTCATTGACATGTGAAAAAGGATAAAGAGGATCAGGAACAATCCCGACAGACTCATCACCAATTTCTTGCCAATAGATGAATTTGTTAAAAAACAGTTCATAATTTGAGAATTTTGTGTTATGAATAAATATTGTTTATTTTTGCAAGCAAAGATAAGGTATTGTTTGTAAAATAACAACAAATTTAACCTTTAAATTACCCTATAAAGTGCAATTTTTAAAAAAAATGAAAAAAACGATACGTCGCGCAATGCGCACCAAGAATCTATCTATCGACAAAGAGTTAAGAGAAAACTATGCCAATGAGATATTTATGGCAATCGAGAGCGATGAATTATTTAAAAACGCCACAACAATTGCTCTCTATGCTTCGTTGAGTGACGAATTGCCCACCGACACTATTATAAATAGGTGGAGCCAAACAAAGAGAATTTTATTGCCCCGAATAGGCGAAGATTGCGCCATGGAGTTTTATCAATACTACATCTCCGACATTGAGTCTGGAGCATATGGAATCCTCGAACCGCAGGGTGACTACCCTATTTATATTGCCGATATTGATTTGATTATTGTCCCTGGTGTAGCATTTACATTGGATGGTAAACGACTTGGACGAGGTAAGGGGTATTATGATAGGTATCTTTCGCGTGCGGATTTCAGAGCTCATACGATTGGGGTTTGTTACGCACATCAAATTTTAGATGATCTACCCACCGAGGAGCACGATGTTGTATTAGATATGGTGGCTACTCCCTCCCTTTGACCAGCTCTATATCTTTAAGAACTTGTGCTCTAAGCATTTCGATACTCTCGAATTTAATCTCACCTCGTATTTTTGCTATTAAACTCACCCCGATTATTTGACCATAAATATCGCCTTTAAAATCGAATATATAGCTCTCAACTCGGCGCGATACTACTCCTGTTGTGGGGTTATTCCCTACATTTGTTATAGCACGATATGTAGTTCCAGCAACTTTTACTTCTGAACGATAAACCCCATTGCTAACATTAAGATCCTCAGATATTAATATATTAGCTGTAGGGAACCCCAATTTGCGCCCTAGCTTTTTGCCCTCTACAACAACACCCCTAACTATCATTATTTAACTTTAATTATATCTTATCTGTTAGTCGCCTAACGAGTGTGAATTGCGAGAAAAACTCCTTGGCAAATACTCTAATAACTGTATATGAAGGTATTGCGAGCAACATTCCGACTATACCTGCGACATATCCCGACAATAATATCACGATAAATATCTCTAGCGGATGTGCCTTAACTCTCGACGAATAGATCGTTGGTTGCAAGATAAAGTTGTCGATCCCTGTGGTAAAGCTAACAGCTCCCAATATAACCAACGCTGTCATGCCAACCCCCATATCGGCTATGGGTGATATTACTCCCAAACACAATGAAATGATAGTTCCCATAAATGGACCTGCATATGGTATTACATTCAACACTCCCATTATCAACCCTATAAATAGTGCATCGGAGCCCTTCATTCCAAAACAAACCGTAATTATTGACATCAATGTCGCGACAATCAAACTCTCGCCCAATATTCCTACAAAATATCGAGACAATAGATACGACACCGAACTTAAAGCTCGCTCCACATTTTCGGCATATTTATCTGGAAACAGAGCCGCCACCATCTTATTGAACAACCCATCATCTTTCAAAAAGAAGAAGGTGATAAACGAAATCGAGAAGAATGAGATAACAAACGAAACGATAATATTCACCACCGACGACACCGCAGAGTTTATATTGTCGAAATCCACAAAATTCTTTATCGTCTTAACCAATGAATCGCTCAACGAAAAATCAGACTCTGGAATTGCCATCATACCTTGGATATAGTGTTGAGCCCTAAGCAAAGGCTCCTCAATCGAACGCAACGCAACCGAGAAATTAAGATTTGCCAACTCATTCAACTTCGTAAACACCAACGGCACTAAAATAGCAAATATAAGGGCAAACAACACCCAAATAGCAAACAGTGACACAACAGCGGCAATACTCCTCGAAAGTATAACACCTCTGAATTTAAACTTCGTGAGCACACCAACCAATGGTCGAAACATCACCGCCAAAACTGCCGACACCAATATATATATTACAACCGAACTAAAAAACCACACCAAATAGATCACTATCGCTGTAATAGCAATACCAATCAAAAATCTCGCGATGCGCTCTGTTGTAATATTTTCCATTCAGTTTTACTTTTTCTTAAAACGTGCAATTGGGGTTTGTGATCCCACGACACGATCTCCTATTTCGACCAAAAGTTTACTATCCTTAGGAATCAAGACATCTAATCTCGAACCAAATTTAATAAATCCACAAATTTTATTTTGTTTCACCGTCGATCCCACCTTCATATATGACACAATACGTCGCGCGATGAGTCCTGCAATTTGTCTAAATAGCACCTTTTGACCATTCACACTCTTAACAACAGTTGTTGTACGCTCATTCTCGGTCGACGATTTTGGGTGCCACGCAACCAAAAAACGCCCTGGATGATATTTGAAATACTCCACCACGCCACCAATTGGCAACCAGTTGATATGCACATTTGTCACCGACATAAATATCGAGATTTGCATCATCTCCTCTTTGATGTATTCATTTTCGTAGACTAGCTCCGTAACCACAACACGACCATCACATGGCGAGAATATAAGCTCATCATCGTGAATCAAAACGCGTCTAGGTTCCCTAAAGAACGCTATGATAAATAGCCAAAACAGAGCAAATACAATAGATCCAAACCATATCAATTCACTTGTTCCTCCTCTGTAGTTCATCACCAGTTTATAGAATACAAACCACAATCCCAAACATATAGCACCCGAAGTGCATATTATAGTGTAACCCTCTTTATTGATCTTCATAACAAAAAAGTTTATTTAGTTAAACTTATAATTAATAGGTAAACAAACACAAAAGGAGATGAAAGTATCAATGAATCAAAACGATCTAACCACCCTCCATGTCCAGGCATCAACGATCCTGAATCCTTCATGTCGATAGATCTTTTGAACATCGACTCCACCAAATCACCCAACACTCCAGCTACAGTTGCAATAACTGCGATTCCAATCCATAGAGCGATGTTGTGACCAAGGATATGAGCCACCGCTATTGATATTACAACAGAACCTATCAATCCTCCAAAGAACCCCTCCCAAGTCTTTTTGGGCGATAACCTTTCGCACAATTTATGTTTACCTAGAGTAATACCTGCAACATATGCAAATATATCGTTTGACCAAACAACAATAAAATATAAAAGCATAGTTATTGGCGACCACTCTCCACCGCAAATTTGAATCGGAACCCCCGACAATAGAGCAATAGGTGCCGCAATATATAGCAGAGGCATAAGTGTCAACGCTATATTTATCATTGGCATTTTACTCCCCTTAAACACCTCCACTGCAAAAGTCATTGGTATTATAAGCATCAAGAAGAGAGCAATTTGAATACTCCACTCACTTGAATTAAAAAATCCATCATATGCAAATGCAAATATCGCCCCACTGCCCACAATTGCCATCGCCTCCATCGGTTTATACCCCAACATTCGCGACATGCGATTAAATTCGTAGACGCACCCCATTGTTATAATTAATAGAAGCGCACCAAAGCTCCATTGGCTCAAAAGGGTTGCCCCTGCAACCACCACCAATAAAATAGCTCCGCTCAGTGTACGAGTGGCAAAGTTCCTTGTGTTATCTCTCATTAAAGTTTGGTTTTAGGTACGATCAGGGTTTTACGCCTGATCGTTTATTGTAGTTGGATCCGAATCTACCTATTCGGACTGTTTTTAAGCCTTATCTGTTGAAGCCTCATCAGTTGATACCTCACCCTCTGTCGAAACAGCAGTCGAAGTCTGAGTTGTTGCATCAACCTTTGCTCTATCGGCCGCCTCCTTTTCGTCGCGCGCAATATCCTTTTTGCGACGACCAAATATTCGCTCTACATCTTCGGTGAACACCACCTCTCGCTCCAAAAGCAGCTCTGCGAGCTCCTTGAGTCCTGCTGAATGGGTTGTCAACACCTCTTGAGCCATCTCATAGGCTTTAGACATAAACTCCTTAGCCTCAGAATCTATTGTTTGAGCCGTAAGTTCCGAATATGGCTTGGTAAATCCACCCATCTCGCCTCCGTTCGAAGAGTCGTAGTAGCTTAGATTACCCACCTTTTCGCTCATTCCATAATATGCAACCATAGCGTATGCTTGTCGAGTTACCCTCTCCAAATCATTGAGTGCTCCAGTCGAAATCTCGCCAAATGTTAACTGCTCCGATACTCGTCCTCCAAGAGTTGCCGCCATTTCATCCATCATCTGTTCGCAAGTGGTGATTTGACGCTCTTCGGGGAGATACCACGCCGCACCAAGAGCTTTGCCTCTAGGGATTATCGTCACTTTAATAAGTGGACTTGCGTGTTCCAAAATCCAACTCACTGTGGCGTGTCCCGCTTCGTGATATGCAATACGACGTTTCTCCTCGTCGGTGATGATCTTATTGCGTTTTTCGAGTCCTCCAACGATACGGTCAATTGCCGCCAAGAAATCATCCTTCGAAACAAATGGCTTGTCATATCGTGCCGCGATTAGTGCCGCTTCGTTACACACATTCGCAATATCAGCACCCGAGAAACCAGGTGTTTGGCGAGCCAAAAATGAACGATCCAACGATGGGTCTAGCTTCAATTTTTTGAGGTGAACATTAAATATCTCTTCACGCTCCTTAACATCTGGAAGCCCCACATCAATTTGTCTATCAAATCGCCCTGCACGCAACAATGCTTTATCCAAAATATCGGCTCTATTTGTCGCCGCCAACACTATAACTCCCGTATTGGTTTGGAATCCATCCATTTCGGTAAGTAGTTGATTCAACGTATTCTCACGCTCATCATTTCCCGAAAAGCCTGCATTTTTTCCTCTTGCACGACCAATGGCATCAATCTCATCTATAAACAAAATACATGGTGATTTTTGTTTGGCTTGCTCGAAAAGATCTCTCACTCTTGATGCTCCAACACCCACAAACATCTCCACAAAATCAGATCCCGACATCGACAAAAATGGCACATCCGCTTCGCCAGCTACAGCCTTAGCAAGCAATGTCTTACCTGTTCCTGGAGGTCCAACAAGCAGAGCTCCCTTAGGGATTTTAGCTCCCAATTCAATATATTTATCTGACTTTTTGAGGAACTCTACGATCTCCATAATCTCGATCTTCGCCTCCTCTAATCCTGCGACATCTTTAAATGTGATGCGTTTTTTATTATCCTTATCAAAAACTTGTGCACGAGCCTTACCGACATTCATGATGCCACCTGCACCACCTGCGCCACCACCCTTCATCGAACGCATGATAAATATCCACACTCCGATTATCAAGATCCATGGCAAAATATTCGACAATATCTCTGCCCAGCCTCCGCCTCTATTCTCATACGACACAGGCACATCTTGACCTGTTGCCAATGTTGTAGTCTTAAGATCTTCGCGAAATGAATCTACCGACGGAATCGTAAAATATAGCTGCATTCCCGATTCGGGGATATTGTCAAAAATCTTGTCGCCCCCCTCTTTGCGATACTCCGCAATAGCTTCGGGGGTGAGGAATACCTCTGCTTCGTCTCGATTAACAACTTTGATGCGAGCCACCTCTCCTTGACGAACCATCTGCTCAACTGTTGTCCAGTCGCTTTTGACAGGTGAACTTTCGTCTCGATTGAAGATGTAGTAACCAACCATAGCTACACCTATAACGGCATATATCCACATCCACGAAGGACGTAGAGTGTTGTTTATCTTTTTATTATTATTACTCTTTTTCTTTGCCATAACAAATATTGTTACTCCTAACTTTCATATTTAGTCCTCACTTTCGTATTTTGTAAGTGGGGCATCTGCCCACAACTCCTCTAATTTGTAGAACTCCCTGAGTTCGCTTTGGAAGATATGAACCACAACATCTACATAATCCATCGCGATCCACAACGACATTTGACGACCCTCAACTCGCCATAACTTCTCGCCCAACTTCTCTTGCATCGCCTCTTCGATTCCATTAGAGATTGCATCGACTTGCGTTGTAGAGTCTGCGTGACACACCACAAAATGTGAACATATCGCACCATCAAATCCCGTAAGATCTAGTGATACAATATTCTTACCCTTTTTATCTTGAATTGCCTCTACAATTGTTTCGATCATCTTATCCATAAATTATTCTTAAAAAATTAGTTACTTTATTATCATTTGTTTTGCCATAGGTATTTACCATACGGCGATAAATCGTGCAAATTTACAAAAAACAAATTAAAAATTACCCCTTACGCAACACAATAAATTTTTTATCCCAACTTGACACACGATAAAATGGTATCTGTCAATGCCTTGATAACTGAATTTTTAACATATGTTCTACGCACAGCCACCGAAATTTTGCGACTTGTTGCGCTATTTGCCAATGGAATGACTCTTTTTTGTTTGTCGGAAGGGATATATTCCAACGATATTTCGGGGATTATTGTCATGCAATGCGTGCAGTCAACAATACGCATAAGGGTGTCGATTGACCCCGAGACAAATGAGTAGTTCGACGGGGCACCTAACTTCGCCATACACAGTTCTATAACTTGATCCCTCATGCAATTTCCACTGCTTAGCAACACCAAATCTTTGATATTTATATCTTCAATATCTATATTACGACGCGAAGCCAATGAATTTTCGGGCGACACATATGCGTAAAAATGGTCATTGAATAGATCATGTTCAATAATTCCATCGCCACAAGTTCCCCCAGCAACCAGCGCTGCATCTATACGATCACGTTTGAGAGCCTCGATAATATCTGCTGTCACCATATCACAAATCTCCAACTCCACTTTTGGGAAGTTTTTCACAAATGTAGGTATAAATTTATGGAGCAGATATGGCGAAATAGTCGGGATCACCCCCAATCGCAACTTGCCAGTAATTTCGCCCTTAAGCTCCGCCACCGACTCTTTGATATTTTGATATGCCATAATTGTGCGTCGCGCCTGCTCCAACACAACCTCTCCAGCCTCTGTTGGGATTACAGGTTTACGCGTCCTATCCAAAAGAACCACTCCCAACTCCTCCTCCAATGCCTTTATCTGCATGCTTAGTGATGGTTGCGTTACGAAACACTTCTCGGCAGCTGCCGAAAAATTACCACAATTGGCAACCGCCAAAAGATACTCTAATTGAATAATTGTCATCGGTAATATTATTTAATCTCATTATTTAATGTTGTAAAGATATAAAAAAAAACTATAAAGTTACAACAAATGTGCTATCATCACCCACTTTTTTATATCTTTGCCACCGAGAAAACGAAATTTTAAATAAACAAGATATACAAATCATTATCATGGAGACAGTCCTCAGCGGAATACGCCCTACGGGTCAGTTGCATTTAGGCAACTATTTTGGAGCACTTAAGAATTTTATCAAGATGCAACACGAAGCAAATTGCTTTTTCTTTATTGCTGATTATCACGCCCTTACAACTCACCCAGATCCTAAGAGTCTACACACCAATATTCGCGGTGTACTTGCTGAATACCTAGCCGCTGGGCTAGATCCCGAAGTGGCAACTATCTATGTTCAAAGCGATGTGCCACAAGTAACAGAGCTCTCGACACTACTTTCGATGCACGCATATTTGGGAGAGTTGGAGCGTACAGTATCTTTTAAGGATAAGGCTCGTAAGCAACCAAACAATGTAAATGCAGGTTTGTTGTGTTATCCAGTACTTATGGCTGCCGATATTCTTTTGCATCGCGCAGCAAAGGTGCCTGTGGGTAAGGATCAAGAGCAACACTTGGAGCTTACGCGTGTGTTTGCTCGCCGCTTTAACTCGATGTACAATGTTGATTTCTTCCCCGAAAGTCAAGCATATAACTTCGGATCGGAGACTGTTAAGATCCCTGGATTGGATGGTTCGGGCAAGATGGGCAAGAGCGAAGGAAACTGCATCTACCTAAGCGATACAGATGCTGTAATCCGCAAAAAGGTGATGAAAGCTACAACCGATTCAGGACCAACAGAGCCAAATTCACCAATCAGCGAGCCTGTGAATAATATCTTCACAATCATGGAATCGGTATCTGAAGCGTCGACAATCGAATATTTCAAAGATAAATACGCATCGTGCGAAATCCGCTATGGAGATCTCAAAAAGCAATTGGCTGAGGATGTTATCAAAGCAATCACCCCTATTCGCGAGCGTATAGAGGATATTTATAACAACGAAAAATATCTGCACGAAGTGACTCAATCGGGAGCTGAGCGTGCACGCAAAAGCGCCGATGAGACTGTACGTCAAGTACGCGAAATTATGGGTATTTATCACTTCTAAGCAATGACTGTTCAGAGACAATACGAACGCCTATATATTTGGTTTCTAGCACTTTCCAAACGACTTAGCGAACGTCAAGTTATGATCGTGCTGGCGGCAATCGTCGGTGTTTTAGCAGGTTTGGGAACCTACCTGTTCGAGATACTATTGCACACTATCAAAGCGTGTTTGGTCGATTGGATGCCTGCCGACACTTCATACCCTGTATTTTTGATATACCCTGTGATTGGTATTATATTGGTCACTCTGTTTGTGAAGTATATCGTTCGCGACAATATATCGGAGGGTGTGACAAGAGTGCTCTACGCAATATCAAAGCGAAGCTCTCTTCTTCCGCAACACAACACCTGGACATCGGTGATCGCATCATCTACCACAATCGGATTTGGTGGTTCAGTGGGTCCCGAGGCTCCGATCGTGTTGACGGGTGCAGCTATAGGATCAAATGTTGGACGCATAGCGCGACTAAATTACAAAAATACAACATTGATGTTGTGTTGTGGTGCAGCGGCGGCATTGGCGGCAATCTTCAAAGCTCCAATCACGGGACTTGTATTTGTGTTGGAGATTTTGATGTTGGATATTACCGTTAGCTCCATTATTCCATTGGTTATTGCATCTATCACCGCGACAACCATGTCGTTTATGTTGAGAGGCTTTGACCCGATTTTGGCGGTGAGTCTAACTCCAGCCGATGCTTTTCAATTGAAACAGATACCTGTATTTATATTGCTGGGTATATTTTGTGGACTTATGGGATTCTATCTCACGGCGGTGAATGAGTGGGTCGGAGGTCAGTTTCATAAGATCAATAAACAATATAAAAAATGGATTGTCGGAGGTATCGTTATTGGACTTTTGATCTATATATTTCCTCCTCTTTATGGCGAAGGATATGAGGCTATTACAGCACTTATGCACGGTCAACCTATGAAACTTTTCGACAACTCGTTGTTCTTTAAATTCCGCGAAGTGGAGTGGGTGATGTTGGTCTTTTTGTTGGCTACTATGTTCTTTAAGGTTATAGCTATGGCATCGACAAATGCTGCGGGAGGAATCGGAGGAACCTTCGCACCATCGCTATTTATTGGTGCTTTTTCGGGTGCTACATTAGCTTTGGCATGTAATACATTCTTCGGATGGGAACTCTCTATTGTGTCGTTTACGTTGGTGGGAATGGCAGGAGTGATGTCGGGAGTTATGAAGGCTCCTTTAACATCGGTCTTTCTAATTGCGGAGCTTTCGAGTGGTTATGGTCTATTTATCCCATTGATGTTGGTCTCTTCGATCGCCTTTGCGGTGGATTATTACTTGGAGCCAGAGTCAATTTACACAAAACCTCTCAGCAAGAAGGGTGAGCTTTTGACCCATAACAAAGATCAATCGGCGATGGTTTTTCTCACGGTCGAAGATCTTATGGAGACTGATTTCGTGCGTCTTAAAGAGTTCTTTACATTGGGTGATTTGGTTACTATCGTTTCGTCGGGGCATCGTAATATATTCCCTGTGATAGATAATTTTGGAAAACTTCTAGGTGTGGTTCAACTCGATGATATTCGCGAAGATATGTTCAAATCCGAGAAGTATAAAAAATCTATATATACATATATGACTCAGCCTCGCGATAAGATCCTTGAGAATGAAAATATGAACTCTGTATTGGCGAAGTTTGAGAGCAAACACACATGGATGTTACCTGTTGTGAGCAATGAGAATAAATATCTAGGATTCATATCTAAATCTCAGATTTTAAATGCTTATCGCAAGCAATTGATAAAGATTTCACAATAATTCGTATATTATAAATAATGAAATTCTAAGAGGGGGGATAAATTCCTCCCTCTTATTTTTGCGATATATATGTCACGTGGCACATTTTTTGGATTTTAGATATAAAATATCAATCTCACAAAAAAATGGAAAATAGTAAAAAACTAACAACCGTATCGGGACGCAAAGTTGCCGACAACGAAAATGTACAAACCGCAGGTGTACGAGGACCTCTCTTGGTTCAAGATCCATGGTTTATCGAAAAGCTAGGTCACTTCGACCGCGAACTAATCCCCGAACGTCGTATGCACGCTAAGGGCTCGGGTGCTTTTGGAACATTTACTGTGACCGACGATATAACCCAATACACCAAAGCCTCTATTTTTGCCGAAGTGGGCAAACAAACAGAGTGCTTTGTGAGATTCTCGACCGTGGCAGGCGAACGAGGCGCTGCCGATGCCGAACGTGATATTCGTGGTTTTGCTATGCGATTTTATACAGACGAAGGAAACTGGGATTTGGTGGGAAACAATACTCCTGTCTTCTTTTTGCGCGATCCATTGAAGTTTCCCGATCTGAACCATGTCGTAAAGCGAGACCCCCGTACCAATATGCACAGTGCCAATAGCAATTGGGATTTTTGGACTCTCTTGCCCGAATCGTTGCATCAAGTGACAATCACAATGAGTGATCGAGGAATACCTCGCTCATTCCGACATATGCACGGTTTTGGTAGCCACACATATAGTTTTATCAATAAAGATAATGTGCGCACATGGGTTAAGTTCCATATGGTTTGTATGCAGGGAATCGAAAATATTACCGATGATGAGGCAGCTATGATTATAGGTATGGATCGTGATTCTAACCAACGAGATCTATATATGGCGATCGAAGAGGGCAACTTCCCACGTTGGGAGATGAAGGTGCAACTCATGACCGAGGATGAGGCGAATAACTATCGCATCAACCCCTTTGATATGACAAAGGTTTGGTCTCACAAGGAGTTTCCACTTCACAATGTGGGTGTTATGGAGCTCAATCGTAACCCCGAAAATTACTTTGCCGATGTCGAACAAGCGGCATTCAATCCACAAAATATTGTCGATGGCATAGGCTTTTCGCCCGATAAGATGTTGCAAGGAAGATTATTTTCGTATGGTGATGCTCAGCGATATAGACTTGGTGTTAACCACAATCAAATACCTGTAAACCAACCTCGTTGCCCGATGCACGCATATCACCGCGATGGACAGATGCGCGTTGATGGCAACTATGGATCGACAATCGGATATGAGCCCAATAGTTACGGCGAGTGGAGTAATTCACCAGAACTTAAGGAGCCTCCATTAAAGATTATGGGTGACGCATATAATTACAATGAGCGCGAATATGACGACGATTATTACACTCAACCTGGCGACCTATTTCGCCTAATGACACCCGATCAACAACGTGTTCTATGCGAAAATACCGCACGCGCAATGGGTGACAGCGAACTATTTATCAAGCAACGTCACGTGCGCAACTGCCACCGCGCCGACGAAAACTACGGAAAAGGGATCGCTATGGCTCTCGAAATATCGTTGGAGGAGGCATTGGCATAACAACAAAAAAATAACAATCTCTACCATCTCACAAAATGAGAAGTGGAGATTGTTATTTTTCAAGGAAAGTTAATACGCAATTAGTTATTTTCTAATTATAGTACTATTCACCCCATCATCCTTCACATCGCCATTGGTTGTGACATTCACATTTTGAGCGTTGTCGTCGATTATAATTGGGGATCCTGTCTCGTTTACAAGGGTTATATTCGAGGCGCTACAATTCTCATCCTCGGCAAGTGAACCGATACTTCGCTTATCGCCTCCAATTGCAATATACATATCCCTGTCTAGACTAAGTCCCTCGCCTCGACGAAGAGTGATATTGTGTCCCGACCCCATAATAAATGCGACGTGACCTTGTCCGTTTTCACCATATGGTTCACCATCATATGGCATAACTGTAATATCGGCTGTAATATCGCGATTACGCTCATATCCAACTTCAAACACAGCTCCAAAGGCAACATCGGCGCGACAATTTAAAATCTTACCTCCGCTGTTTGTCATAAATCCATGTTGACATCCGATGAGTGTACAATTTTCGATTAGGCGTGTTCCTTGACCAAGAGCTATGGTGACACCTCCGCGAGCATGTTTCACAGTACAATCTCGAACAATAATATCTCCGCTTGTGCGACGACGCATCTTTTCGCCATTGACAATAGTATTACCCTCCGTGTAGGTTCTAATTCCATCTTCGCCAGTCGATAAGGTGTATCCACGAGGTAGAGTATAGCCCCAAACTGTCTTGAAATCAATCTTATCTGCCTCTGACCCTGTGCCCTTTTCTGCCAAAATTCTATCTGTAGACACCATTTCGCCTTCGATATAACACCCCTCGACAAGTGGACTTACCGCCCCTTGCATAAACAAGAAGTGACCATAAGAGTGATGGATAATTCGACAATCCTTAATGTGATTATAGTCACCACGCACCAACATTGCGCTATGTTTCCAATGCTTCAGAACATAACCTTTGCCCTTGCCAAACGCTTCGCCATAACCATAGGGCATAGATCCGCGTGAGTTGACCTCAACGCCATCTAGGCGATTGTTCGCACCATCGACAACCACATTGCACCAACCATAAATTGGGCGATCTAGTTTGCTTCCCACATCGACGAGTTTTAGACCCTTGACCACATTATGGTTACCTGTCGTGTGTAGTTCGGCAAACTCATAACGTCTACCATCGAATGCGTTTGCCACAGCAGACTCCACTTCGATAGTTACCCCTGTGAGGTCAAAGGTGTTGTTGCTACCCTCAATAAGAAGTAACGCGAAGGTTGTTTGCCCATCTATGACCTCTGTTGTTCGGATAAACATTCCCGACTTTACATCGTTTGCTGTAACGCGATATGTGCCTGGGGTCATCTTTAGGTTAATGTAATTTCGGCGTAGGTGTGGCAATAGCTCCTTTATTGAGGATACCTCAACTTGTAGAGGAGATGTTTCGGTACCGCTCTTTGGTGTTTTCACCCTCTTTTCTGCACAGAAACTATCTGTAACAAAACCAACGACAAGCAGTGTCAATAGAGTAAAGGTTAGTCTTTTCATACGTAAATTAAATCATTATAAATAGCTATATTTCAGCTATTTTGTTAATATTCTTTGTGTTTTGACAAATTAAGAGTTAGCCCTTGTCTTGTGAACAATTGCACAGATGGT
>JBCQUZ010000200.1:0-2567 GCA_047173645.1 Rikenellaceae bacterium | reverse complement strand
ACGTGCCTGTCACGCACGGGGTCAGGGGTTCGAGTCCCCTACGCACCGCAAACGAGTGAAGCAATTCACCGCAAAGCCTTGAAAATCAATGATTTTCGAGGCTTTTTCATTTTTGTCATATTGGCAAAATCCCACGTTTTGGAGCATCATTCACGGGCTTATTCGTGGGAGCAAAATTTGCCCACTGAAAAGTCCCACGATTTGGGTTTTATTTCGCTGAATCTCAGGATTTTGCACACCTTAGTTTTGTTAATTTTTTCGTTTATTTACAGTCCAAAAAATTAAAGAACTATGACAAACACAAAACGCAACACATTTAAGGTGTTATTTCTAATCCGTCGCTCGAAACTTCTCAAAAATGGAGAGGCTGCGATCTGTATGCGCTTAACAGTTAATGGCGGCATCATCGAGATAATGATTAAGCGCAGTGTTCCGCCAGAGCAGTGGAATCAAGCTAAGGAGCGCAGTCGTGGTACAAACGCTACTGCCAAAGAGCTAAACCACTACCTCGACACCATCAAGGCTCGTATCCTGCAAATCCAACGTGAGATGGAGGCGGAGGGTGCAGTTATCAATGCTCGCACTGTGCGTGACCGATATAATGGCGTGGGCTGTGAAGCTACAACCAAAACCATCCTCGAAGTCTACCAAGAGCATAACGACAAGTGCGAGGCACTAATAGGAATCGATTATTCAAAGTCAACGGTCGAGAAGTTCGGCACATCTATCAAATGCCTAAAAGAGTATATTCAGCACCAATACAGCCGTGACGACCTATATTTGAAGGAGGTTGATTTTACATTCGTGCAGAACTTTGAGTTTTACTTAAAGACTGTGCGTAACTGCAAGCACAACTCTGCCCTCAAACACTTGAAGAACCTCAAAAAGGTTATCAAAATCGCCCTTGCGAATGAGTGGATGAAGCGAGATCCATTCATCGGGATGCAGTTCAAATATACCGAGACCAACACCGAGTTCTTAACACAAGAGGAGCTAACGACCCTAATGAGCAAAGATTTTGGAGTAGAGCGACTCAACTTGGTGCGAGATGTTTTTGCCTTCTGCGCCCTGACCGGCTTGGCGTATGTCGATGTATCACAACTCACGCCCGATCATATCGTTAAGGACAACAACGGAGCGTTATGGATACGCAAGCCACGCCAAAAGACGGGCAATATGTGCAATATCCCATTGTTATCCCCTGCGATTGCGCTGATCGAGAAATACGCCACCCACCCAGAGTGTATCAAGCGTGGAATCGTGATACCCGTCTATTCAAACCAACGCCAAAATGCCTACCTCAAAGAGATCGCAACTATCTGTGGCATAAAGAAAAAGCTATCCACTCACGTAGCCCGATATACCTGTGCAACCGTCGTTATGTTAGCCAACAATGTCTCGATGGAGAATGTCGCAAAGATACTCGGTCACTCGACTACGAAGATGACTCAGCTATATGCAAAGGTACTCGATAGCTCGATTATGAGGGACGTTGCCAATGTCGAGAAGAATTTTATTCCTGCAATTTCAAACAATTAAAATAATGAAGAGAGAGATTATAACAATTAGCGAGAATGGTGTTGTGAATGTGCCAAATAATGTGCAGATGTCGAAATTTGAGATTGCTCGCCTTTTGGGGGTTATTGTTCCAACTGTTCGAGGGGCGATCAAACGGCTTTTGAATGGTCGCCCACTGATTAATTGCAGTGGCGGAGTTGTTCGAGGCAATCGGGTTGTGCCAGAATATTTCGGATTAGAGGTTGTGATTGCTATTGCGATGCAGGTTGAGAGCTATGAGGCGGACTTGTTACGCAAGTATATTATTCGGCACATCATAAGAGGCTGTAACGTTCAACCTATCTATATAGCCCTACCAAATAATCAAATTTGCAATTAGCTATGAGAGTCGTGAGCCACAAACTCACGGCTTTTTTAATGCCTATACCCTCCACTATTGGCTACTGATGTCAGCTAAGCCATCATCGTTTCAATGGCAAATTTATCTTCGAGCATTTGCATACCCACAACCTCAGGCGACAAGTAGTTTGTGAAATAATCTCCACCCTTTGGGTCGTATTATTTCGCAAAAGGTTGCGGGTATATGCTCTGCGATTTAATGCCAGTGAAACGATAACGACCGAGCCGACAAGAGATGCAAAAAAAATGTCGGATATAAAGATGAAAGTTGAAACGAAACTCCCTCACCTCTAAAATCTGCATATAAAATTGAAAAGCTATGAGGAGTTGGATTAGAATTATATTTTGGGCAATGGTTGCTCTTATTGGGTCAATGGTATTTGGTGGTGGCATAGGTTGGTGGATCGTGGCGGTCATCTTTGGGCGAGCGTTGTTTCAGCTTGTGTTCACAGTTGCCCTTGCGCTCATATTATACGTAGCGTTCTACGTCATAATCATTGCAGGTGTCGTGGCGATACTTATCTGCTAAAAACAACAACGGAGGCTATTTAGCCTCCGTAATCGCATCTAAAGGACATCCCTCCACGCCTTCTGATAGTGCTTTTCGAGGAACTTCTGAATATCGGATTCTCGATAGAGAACCTTGCCAT
>JBCQUZ010000199.1:0-2577 GCA_047173645.1 Rikenellaceae bacterium | reverse complement strand
TTGCCAGTGAGGTGTTGGAGTTTATTGAGCGAAACACACTGAGCAAAGGAGCGCAATGTAAACCTATTCTAATCGGGCAGAATATTCAATTCGATATGGGTTTCCTGCAACAGCTAATCACATACTCTGGTCTATCGAAAGAGTTTGCAAAGGCATTGTCTGGAACGACTGACTTTCACGGCAACTTCCAGCCTCATTACATTGACACGATTGACCTTGGTAGATTCGCTTTTGCTCATCGTAGTGATATAACTTCATATAAGTTGGAGTTGTTAGCAGAGCGACTGGGGATAGAACTTGATGATGCGCACGATGCACAAGCCGATGTTACCGCAACCCTTAGTATCGCTGCTGTTTGCTCATCGAGGCTACGTCAAGAGGGCGGAACATACACAGCCACCAAAGCAGAAAAAACACGTACTCACTTCAAAATTTAAGCAACAATGGAAGAGAAAAAAACAGTAACATTTAACGTTGATCAGCGTATGCGTTATGGCGCTATGAACTACGATAACACTGAGCTAATGGCAGTTATCAGTGGCTACGACCTAAACATAGCCTTCAACCTCAAAACCATAAACTCCCTTGCCGATGCTGAAGCAGCTGCTGATGCACTGGCTCAGGTATTCTATGAGCTACTGATGTCGCAACTTATAGAACAAAAAAACGATCTCATTAAACCTCCCAAGCAAAATACCTCTACACTTTAACATAAGAATAAATTGCAGAGAATGGAGAATATAGAATTAACAGAACAAGAGACTGCCTTTTGTGAACTCTTTGTCTTTGGTGACAAGGAGTTTGCAGGGCAGGCTGAGGCGTGTTATCGAGAGGTATATGGTGAGGGGGCTAAGAATATTGCCATCACCGCCAGACGACTATTAGCACGAGAGGAGATCGCTGCACTGATTGTGGAGCTGGTCGAGATTAAGGAGAGCCAGACGGAGACTATGGCAGTTAAGTTACAGGTGGCCGAGACTCTGAGGGCGGTGATGAAAGAGACATCGAAAGAGAACTTCACTGATAAGTTCGGAGTAGACCTCTCACCAGCACCTTTAAGAGCTGTATCGGTCAATGCCGCAAAAGCTTTGATGGAGATCTACCCAATCAAACACTCGCAGGGTGAGGGTTCTTCTCAAAATGATAATGGTGGCAATATAGTTTTCAATGTTGTAGTACCTCAAACAGTAGCAGTAGATGGAGAGCCAAAAACCGAGTAGAAAATATGAGCGCATAGCTTACGTGGTGCTGATTGTGATACTCATCATCTACGGTATGCTAAAGGATAGTGAGGCTGCGACAGCTCTTATGAGCTCTTTAAAAGATGCGTTTTCAATAATATTAATATAACTATGACACAATTTAAAGACTTTTTTTCTGGCAACTTACGGATGATACTATTGGTCGTTTCAATCTCTGTTACATTCTATGTTGAGCACACAGCTAATACAACTCAGATAGCTGCACTTACAGATAGATGCAATGCCTTAGAGGTGAAAATTGCAGATCAATATGACCGCATAGATGCAATCAAACTCGACAAGGCGGTATTCGAGGCAAATATGAATCAGTTTGTCTCGATACAAGCAGACATCAGGGAGATGCGTGAGGACATTAAACAACTTTTAAAATCAACAAAATAACACCTATGAGCTATGATAACAATAGGAACAAAAATCACAATCATTCCATCGCCTGAACTCACCGAGCTAAAACTCGGTGGGCTACTTGGTGAGGAGGGGTTTGTGGTAGAAGATTTAACAGATAACGATGGTGCAACTGGAGATGGCTATATGGTGCTGTTTCCGACTCCATTCAAAGATGAGTACTTATGGTTTGTACCAAAAACAGCAATTTACTATGATGACAAAGATTAAGCTATTCGGGTTCATTGCCGTATTGGTAATGGCTGGAACGATATGGATTCAGCAAAAGCGGATAACCAACATCAAGGCGGAGCGGGATAGACAAACATACAACAATGATGTTCTGCTCTCTGAAATTGAGCAGTGGAAGATTGACTCTACAACTATGGCGACCGATGTGAAATCATTGCGCTTCACCCTTGACGAGATGGAGCGATACCGAGCTGAGGATTTGACGAAGATTGAGCAGATGGGGGTTAAGATTAAGGATCTCGAAGCTATGGCGAAACACGATATTGTGGTTGATGCTCCTATTGAAGCTCAGGTGCGAGACAGCGTGATAATTAGGGATTCTATACCTGTGATAAGCAAGGTGGTGCAGATGACTACTCCGCATATCAGTATTGATGCTGTGATTGAGAATGACACCCTAATAGGCTCTGTGAATCTACCTGTAACACTTCGCCAAGCGGTGTGGGTTGAGTACAAACGCCGATGCCTATTTTGGAGGCGACCAGTAGCGGTACATCAAACTATCACATCGGATAATCCGTATGTGCAAATCAACTACTCAGAGTATATAAACATTCATAAATAACAATTAAAAACGAAAAAATTATGTTGACAAAGAAAACCTTCCAGGACAAGATCGGAGACGCACAGAAAGTGTTCACCGCAACAATCGAAAAGCTAAAGACCGTAAAGGCTGAGA
>JBCQUZ010000198.1:0-2586 GCA_047173645.1 Rikenellaceae bacterium | reverse complement strand
CTAAAAAAGATAGGATGTAGCGAGGATATAAAGTTTATTGATACCATAAATATCATAACCACCTATCTCAAACCAATCTACGAAAAGTTGAAGTAATGAAGATACAATATGCTAGTGACCTACACCTTGAGTTCTCAGCAAATTCAAGCCACCTCAAACTCAATCCATTGGAGGTTGTGGGTGATATACTTCTGCTTGCTGGTGACATAGGTTATCTTAGTGATGATGGCTCATATCCTCATCCGTTCTGGGATTGGGCATCGAAGAACTACAAGCAGGTGATAGTGGTGCCAGGCAACCACGAGCTTTATAACGGCTTTGACATAAATAAACTACACAAGGGGTTGATAATACCTATCAGAGAGAATGTAGCTTACCATTATAACTCTGTGGTTAGCATTGAGAATGTGGATATTATTGTTTCGACATTATGGGCTTACATTGAGCCGATAGATGCTCTTGCTACGCAGAGAAGAGTCTCTGATTTTCGATCTACCATTGCCGATGGAGACGAGCGTTTAACGGTCGATAGATTCAATGCAGAGCACCAACGCTGCATCGAGTTTATCAAAAACGCTGTGGCTAACTCTAAGGCTGAGAAGATTGTAGTTGTAACCCACCACGTACCATCAAGTGTGTTATCATCACCAGATTTTAAGGGTAGCCAAATCAATGGAGCATTTGTCTCGGAGCAGTTTGATTTTATAGAGAATAGCCCAATCGACTACTGGATATATGGTCACTCACACCGCAATATTGATGGCGTGATTGGTAACACTCAATGTCTTTCAAATCAGCTCGGTTATGTCGCTATGGAGGATATTGACTCCTTTGACAGGGCAAAATATATAGAACTATAAAGGCTTTAATTCGATTATTATTGTTACTTTTGTAGACATTAACAAGTAAAAGATACTGAATGAAATAAAAACAGAATAAAAGACATATATAGAAATTAGATAAATCTAATTGTTTACTGACACCCTAAAACGGCCAATTTTATGTAGTCACGGTAAACAAGGAGAACTGTGTTATTATTATGGTAGCACGGTTCGACTTGTTTGACTACAGGTGCTTGGCCGTACCGAGGGTGTAACTTGTCGATACCGTTGCTACCATTCTTGTATGGTGCTTCGGTGATAAGAAACCTAAAATCAAGCACCTATGGAAATCATCAAAGAAAAAACAATCGCTTTCACTGGCAATCGTAGCCTGACCTCGCCAAGTGGATTGCGTGGCACACAATTAGAGCGTGCTATCTGTAACAAACTCTACGAACTTCTCGAACGTGAGTATCTGGAAAATGGTATCACGAGCTACCTTAGTGGCTATGCAGTTGGTTATGACACTCTTGCAGCGATGGCAGTATTGGAGCTGAGAAGAAAATATCCAACAACATCTCTAATCGCTGTAATCCCATTCGAGGGTCAAGAGGCTAAGTTTTCTTACGAGCAGCAACGAATGTATAGAGAGATTCTGAAACAAGCTGACCACTCAATCACCATCAGCCCGAATGGTTACAGCAATGAGGCATACCACCAGCGTAATGACTTTCTAATAGCTAACTCCATCAAGATGTATGGCTATCACAATGGCAAGCCTCGTAGTGGCACTGGTTCAACTATGCGTAAGGCTGGAGAGCGTGGTGTAGAGGTGATAAATCTATATGATATGATGTAAAAAAACAGCAACAACATCTTCTTGAGAGACATTGTTGCTGTTTCGTTTGATGTAGAGGCTATAAATTTGCCTCAATCTTTGTGGTAAGATCAACCTTGGAGATTGAGCCAACGTGTCGATCTACAACCTCGCCACCCTTAACGAATACGATTGTTGGGAGGTTGCGTACACCGTATTTGGTTGAGATTGGATCGTTCTCCTCTACATCGCATTTACAGATGTTTGCCTTGCCTTCATACTCCGCTGCAAGTTCCTCGATGATAGGTGCAAGTGTTTTACACGGACTGCACCATTCGGCACCAAAATCAATTACGAATAGGCTCTCTGAAGCCTCTAACTCGCTAATATTGTTCGAGTTTATCTCTATTGCCATACTTTGTTTTGTTTAAAATTTGATTGCAAATATAGTAAATTAAGAGCAAAAGTCACTACCCAAAAGGTAATGACTTGCGCAAAAAAAACCGACTTTAGCTCACCGACCCAATCTCAATATCGAAAGGATTAAGGTCAAACTCCTTAGTGATATTGGTATCGTCCTGAGAAGACTCCATACCATCCTCTGAGAAGATGCAACCCTTCAATGTTACGGTCGTTGTCGTCCAATCGTCTGATGCCATTGGGTTGGCAAACGAGATGATAAGGTCGAACTCTCCAATATCCATTAGCGAACCATACGCTGAACGCAAAGTCTGCTGAGTGGCATAGTCCATCGTGATTGAGGCGGTGTAAGAGAGATTACCGAAGCCTCGACTCACAGGCTTACCGCCGATGCCATAGTTGCTCTCAATCTTACGAGCCTTGTTCCACTTAATACCCGATACACCCTCAAGTGTTGTTGAGCCCTCCTCGATTCCAAGGGCGGTCGATGAGAGGGTTATCATCGACCAGCTATATGCTACGTTATTT
>JBCQUZ010000047.1:0-17411 GCA_047173645.1 Rikenellaceae bacterium | reverse complement strand
TGTAGTTGGTCGTCTGGACAAGTTTCTGCCAGATATCACAGCCCGCATTTCTGTGGGTGGTGTCTATCAGGAGATTGATCCTGCATTGGTGTTAGAACCATTCAAGCAGAACTTCCCTCATAAGTGGTTGGAGCGTGTGACCATCTGCAAGGATAGCCCTAAGCCCAATGATTTTCAGGCAAAGTTGCTTGATTTGGCGGAGGGCATACAATGAAATTCTCACTGACACGACCTGTCAAAGTGGTCATGTTGGGCGCTGGTGGAACTGGCGGGCATATTGCCCCCCACCTCTATCGACTGCTCTATGCACTGGATCGCCCTGTACGGTTTATCATCAGTGACGGTGACGTTGTGGAAACAAAGAATTTGGTGCGACAGAACTTCATCTTTGGGGACATTGGGGAGAACAAGGCGCAAGTTCTAGCAGAGCGATATTCCGCTGTGTTTGGGATTGAGACCGAGTATATCCCCGATTTCATCGAGGACGAAGAACGTCTCATAAAGCTGTTAAAGCCCGAAGAGTGGCGCAGTGGCCCCTATAATCAAGAGGTAATCACAGAAATGGTCATCCTCATCGGTGCTGTTGACAACAACAAGAGTCGCCAGCTATGCCACAGGGTATTCAAGCAGGCAAAAGAACTCATCTATATCGACTCTGGTAACGGAGAGCACACTGGCCAAGTGGTCTGTGGTATCCGCCGAGCCAATCGAACCTATTACAAGCCCATTGGGGAACTTTACCCTGATGTACTAGAAGCAAAGGACAAATTCCCCACAGAACTGAGCTGCGCCGAGGCCTCCGTCTCTGCCCCTCAGAGTATGGCCGCTAATATTACGGCTGCTACCATTGTGGTGGACATGATTTACAACATTTTGACGCTGGGTGATTCGGCAGTGCGACAGGCGACTTTTGCAACCACAAAAGTCCATGTTCGTCCCACGGTGCTTATGCGCAAAAAGAAAAAATGAAGGAGTTATTGACTATGAAAACAACCTACATTCCAAAGGGTGAGACTGTCACCTACGAAACCCTTAACACGGAGCATCTGGTGGTAGAAGGTAAACTCGAGGTATCTGGAGACATCGCCGCATCTCGTATCAGTGGTCACGGCACCATTTTGGCCACTCGTATCACAGCTGATACCATTGTTGCTGACGATGTGGACTGCGCAACGCTGGTCTGCGAAAAGCTGATGGCCAAGCGTGTCACGGCAATGGAGGTCTTTGCCTCCCACAGTGCCGTGGTATCCTGCTTGCTTGTTGCCAGCTATGTTGCCACGGGCACCCTCACCGTCACCATCAGTGATTGTGATGAAGTGTGCGCAGATCGGATTATCAATCTGAAATCCAAACGTGGCGGTATGTTCTGGCTGATGGTGCGCTCTGCCTTGAAAGGGGCGTGGCTCTCCTTTATCACCCCTGCTCCTAAGCAGGAGGTGATGGATGCGGAATACACTGTTGAAGGCGAGAACGAGACCGCTGAACAGCCTCCTGTCGAGGACACGACTGACACCGTAGAGGACACCACGCCCAATGACGAGGATACCTCCACGGCCGCAGATGATGCCCTTCGAACAGCGATTGCAGAGACAGTGCGTGCCGTTCTTGATGAGCGAGAGGCTACCAATTCCAATGACTTTGAATTACAGCGATTTACCTCCCTGTTCAAACTCTGCCGTGAGGAAGGGTGTACGCTGAAGGTTGTGCCTGGTACACCTGAAGAAAACGCCCCCATCTTCCAGCCTGTGCTGAAATCGGTGGCGTGAGTATGAAAGAGGTCTATGTGAAAGAACGCACCATCGAAGAAAAAGATGGGTGCAAAGTGATTGAGGAACGGCGCTACGCTGGAACTCTGCGTCCAGATGGAGGTATTCGCTTGAATGCCTTTGTCGGTAAACGCATGGTTGAGCGTAATCAGTGCATCGTTTCCAAAGATGAACATCATAAAGCTGCGGCATAAGTCGCTCAATGAAATAGTAAGGAGGCGTTTTGCACCCTTGCTATTTCCATTTATAAGGAGGAACTATCTATGTCAATGAAATCACAGCAGGCCAACATGAAACGGTTGGCAGAACTACTCAGCCAAGACTTAGGCAACATTTACGGAACCCGTGAGTGCGGCCCCAACGGCGCCAAAGCCGAATTTCATAGCAAGGGCAAAGCGTTCTTGCGTGCTCTGGCGAAGGATTTGGGCTTCTCGGAGTTTAAGGTGCGTTCCAACCCCTGCGGTATCGCCGTCTCTGGTGATGTCACCCTATACGGGGTGTGGTCTGAGGGCAATGGCCTAATGATTCATCTCTCCGAGGGGTGGAACGGGCAGGAAGTGGTGCTCTATCGCACCATCAAACACCTGAAGGATTACAGCGGTGGCCAGAATCGTCGCCTGCACTGCAATCATCTCGCCACTTGGGATTATGCAGATCTGTTGAGTTTCTTCGGAAACTACAAAATGGACGGTGCCTATGGCCGAGCAGCGTGAGCGTTTCTACGCATTAGAGCGACTGCAAGACCTCAAGGGGCAAATCTCCAAGGGTATGACAGAAATGCTCTCTCACCGTGCCAAGGTGGAAAAATACAGAGAATCTGACCTCCAGCGAGCTCAGAGATGGTATCTGGAACTGCAAAAGGAGCGTAATCGCTTGGTGTCAGCATTGGGCGAAGCACAGCTTTTTTTGCAGGAGACGGAGGAATATAAGCTGTCTGCCATGGGAGCAAAGCTCCAGCATGGTTTAGATGGATTTAATCTGATGTCAAATGGATATAAGCCAGTGTACGAGGCGGTCATGGCCTTTGCGGATAAACTCCCCGATGCCAAACAGACCACAAATGCCGCCATCATCGGGCGACTGATGAACAACGTGAAAATGGGCTACTATCCCACCGATCCAGCCAACATTGACCTCATCTTGAAGGGCATCACCTTTCCTGCCGGTGTGACCACCAATTTGCTAGACCCATGCTGTGGGTGTGGCAAGGCACTCCGCCAAGTGGCGCAGGGCAACAACTGTTTTGCCTATGGCGTCGAACTAGACGAGAGCCGAGCCGAGGAAGCACAGACCCGTCTCCACCGTGTAGGTGTGGGTAGCTTTTTCCATAGTTGGATTAGCAACAACGCCTTCCATGGCCTGTTTCTCAATCCACCTTACCTTTCCGTTTTAACGGAAGGTGGTGGACGAGCACGACATGAGAAGCGGTTTCTGGTGGAAAGTCTGCGCACTTTAACGATGGGTGGTCTACTCATTTACATCATCCCATATTACCGCTTGACCTCGGACATTTGCCGTATTTTAAGCGATAACTTCGATAACCTCACCGTCTGGCGATTTACCGACAGTGAGTTCAAGAAGTTTAAGCAGGTGGCAATTCTGGGGCTACGCAAGAAGCGTGGTGATGACCCTGAGACCGCTAAAGCACTAGAGCACTACGGATATACCCCCGATGCCATTCCCGTCTTGACGGAGCTGGCAGAGGGGCAATACACCGTGCCATCTGAGGCGAAAGAAGTGTCCGTGTTCAAGGGTGAGAAGTTCAATAAAAAAGAGTTAGAGCGCCAACTGCGGCAATCCAACAGCTTTCAAAAACTCATGTCCAAAAACGAGCTGGATAGTGCCCAAAAGCGCCCATTGCTCCCCCTGTCCATCGGGCAGGTAGGGCTGATTGGTGGCTCTGGCATGATTAACGGCTTGGTGTCCTGCGATACTCCCCACATCATCAAGGGGCGCATCGTCAAGGTAAAGCGGACAGAGGAAAATGAGCAGTACAACGCAACTGGAATGAAGATGGCAACCGAAGTAAAGGAAGTTATCAGCAACAAAATGATATTCAACGTGCTGACCCCAGAGGGGTTCCGCTCGTTGGCGTAAAAGAAAGAAGGTATTTATATGCGTGCAACTAACTTGGTGATCGTTGTACCTACACCACCTAATGAGACATCAGAACAGCGTATTGCCGAAATCGTATGGCCACAGGTTACACAGCTGTTGCTACCAAAATTGGGGAAGTATTATGCTCGCTTCGAGCCAGCCACTTCCGCATGGGGACAACATATTTCTAAGCCCTTTAGTGTTTTCGCTGGGAAAGCAAGCCCCGCTGAGTTTCTGTATTTCTATACGCACGGAAGAGTCCAGCAAGAGAATGCCATCCACCATCATTTAGAAGCTTTGGGCGAGTGTATTAAGCCCGTTTCAAAAAGCGAAGATGAAGACAGCATGATGTTCGTATTTTCCACCAGTGATGCAGAAAAAAGTCAGGCACATCTAAATTGGCATTTGGCCATGATTAGTGGCAGCTTGCTTCCCGACGCAGGGCTTTACTTCTTGCATAAAAAGGAAG
This sequence comes from Rikenellaceae bacterium, assembly GCA_047173645.1. Classification (GTDB taxonomy): domain Bacteria; phylum Bacteroidota; class Bacteroidia; order Bacteroidales; family Rikenellaceae; genus Alistipes. Next base: position 13,079 of record JBCQUZ010000047.1, on the reverse strand, counting down.
CGATAGTCACTGATGAGATTCAGACACACGTCCTTGCCCATAGAGAGCAATATGCTCTGTGTGTGGTCACATTGGTGGCCAAGGAGGACGAATGAAAAGCTTGAGTATTTCGCTATTCCTGCAAAATTTGCAAGGAATCACAGAGAGCAATGAGCAACAAACCAATAGGCGTTGCACGGTTCCCGTGAACCAGATCAATGAATACTTGCTATTTCATTTGGTGAGGCCAAGTGTCATGGATGAAGATGTCTGTTTCGGCGACCTAGATTACAGTGCCTTTGCCTTAGATGATTTGGATCCCTGTGGAGATTTGCTAGAGTCTATTACCGATAGCAATCTCACGGGATTGACACTGTGGTTTACGCTCAAAGCGCAAAAGCCAGAAGCCATCCAATCTCGAGCCTATTGTTGAGGTGCGTGTATGACATATATGAGTTGGTTGTCTATGCACACCCTTGCTGTGCTAAAGGCGTTTCACGATAGAAACCGTGGAAGCGCGCTGTTTACGGAATATGCAGATCGGGTGATTGACGATGACGCTTACTACGACATTGTCGTTGATGCGATTGAGAGTATCTTCGCATTTACTCACCGTGAATACAACGAAAAGGAAGAGTTTGAGACTTGGGTATTTATTGATCCGATTATCAAAGAATTTGTGCAATTATGTGGGGAGTATGAGAAACAACATAATCTCACAGAGGTGGAAAACCCCTTTAGGGGGGCTATGTTAAGCACGCTTCACAAGGGCTTAGAATATTGCAGTTACGCCTATGACTACGGGTGGTGTCTGAGTGACACAGAGCGTGGACAGAAGCGATTGCTGTTGTTCCAAGGTTCAGAGTTTATGATAGACCATCACGTTGTACGAGGCCTATTAGATATTTACGACGGGTTTCATAAACAAGTAGCATTATTGAAGGATGCACTCAAAACAGAACGACCAAATAACATCATCCCATTTCCTGCGGTGTATTCCGACGTACAGGAGGCAGCTTAATGAAAAGTGGATTTGACATAGGGATATCCATCTCCCTAGAGCGAAATGAATTTGTGATAGAGCAATCGGACGAGAACGGTGTAATTTCACGGAAGAATATCTCCCCAGCCTCTTTCATGGCTTGCATAGCTAATAGTTGTGCAGAAAACGAAATCCAAAAGTCAGGGGTGCTGCCAATGGGATGTATCGCAACATCAATCAGCAGGGCGAAGCAATATTATTTTTTGCGGCATGATGCCCTCAAAGCTGATTTCACCTATGCGAAGACTGAATATGCTCAATTTCCAATTCCAAGGTTAGTATTCGGGTTTGAATATCAGCCAGCTATACAGAAAGTGACGGATTATCGTGTATGCGTAGTGCCCGACGGCTCTCTGGATTCGGATACAGTTTTATACAAGTATCCATTTTCAAATGTAGGCGTGAGTGGACACATTTGCTTAGGCAACAATGCGTTGCCACGATACAAACGTCCCGTGCAGCTGAGTACCCTCCCCGGATATATTTTGCGGATGCCAAACAACAATGACCATTATGACATTCAGAGCAATCAAAAGGCATTTCAATACCGTGACCTGCTGGAACACATGAAGGACAAAACATCCGCCTATTACTACGAACACATTCTGGTAGAAAGCGGACGGACACTAGGACAATTTTTAGAATGGAGCTAATCTATGGAACAGAAAACGCCCAAAGAAATCGCTGATTTATTGGCGAAGCCTTTTGCGCCAGAAGATTTGGAATGGCGCTTGCAACGGACATTTCAAGACAAGATGACTGGCATCGCCGTACCTTACCTTAATAATCGTGCTATCCAAAATCGTCTCGACGAGGTGGTTGGCCCTGAAAACTGGCAAAATGAATATCGCCCTTGGCAGGGTGATGGCAAAAAAGGCAGTCAGCTCTGCGGTATCTCCATCCACTATGAAGAACGTGGATGGGTCACCAAATGGGACGGCGCCGAAAATTCCGACATCGAGCCTGTGAAGGGTGGATTGTCTGATAGCATGAAGCGTGCCGCTGTCCAGTGGGGTATCGGTCGTGCATTGTATAGCATGGATACCGTTTGGGTCGATGTGGAGCGCAAAGGCAATAGTTTAGTCATTGGAGACTCCCAACGAGCCAAGTTGAACAAGAAGTATTTGGATATGCTGAACAAGTTAGGCCTCAGCCACACCAAGGCTACGGGAATTGAAGCACAGCTGACTCCCCACCATACGGGTGAAGCACCTGCTCCCATGCCATCGGCGCCACCACAGCAACCACCTCAGCAACAGCGAAGCGCACCTGCCATGCAGAATGCGCCAGCGCAACACAACGGTGTCAACGTGAAGCCCTTCCCCGTGCAACCGCAGTATCAGTACATCGTGACTGGACTGAAAGTGCAACAGGGATTCCACAGTGAGAGCACAGAACTCCATGTCGCAGACCCTAGCGGGAAGACATTGAAGCTCTATTACAACGGCATCATGCAGGGGGTCACCAACGGTACATGGCTAGTTGAAGTGCAGTACAGCACACGCACACAGAACACTGTGGTGTTCAATGTATTGGAACATTATCGAGTGATTTCTGCTGTCCAACAGCAGGCCGCATAAGGAGGGTACAAACTATGGACAAAATTACATCATTTCAGATTATGGACATGACCCTTTCGGGGTTTAAGTCCTACAAGGAACAGACCACATTCACCTTCGGGAATCCCACCACTGTCACCGGTGGCAATGGCCGTGGCAAATCTAGCATCGCTGATGCGATTGCCTTCGCTGTCACGGGTTTGCCGTTCTTCGGGGAACGTGGCATTGACCGCCTCCATTGCGATGATAACAACGACCTCAATATCTCCATCCGCTTTGCGGATGGAGATGGGGTAGTACACCTGCTCAATCGCAAGCGTCGCAAGAACACCATGACCATTAACTTTGATGGATATGATATCCGCCAAAAGGATCTCACCACTATGTTTGGCGAGAAAGAAGTGTTTCTTTCTATCTTGAACCCACTGTACTTCATCGAGGAACTGGGCGACGATGGAAAGAACCTGCTAGAGCGCTATTTGCCAGCCATCTCCCATGACGCTGTTTTGGCTGAATTGGGTGATGGTACACGCAAAGCATTTGAAGGCAAGGAAATGCTGTCCCCCGAAGGGCACCTGAAGATGCTTCGTGAACAGATTCGCAATCTGGAGGAGAACGTCATTTATTTGACTGGTCAGAAGGATTTGGCTGAACAGCAGAGCGAGACGCTGGATACCTCCTATGAGGAACAGCGTATTCGACTCAACGCACTGGCAGAGGAAGAAATAGCCCTAAAAAATAAGCAGTTTGAAGATTTGAGTATTTCTCAGATGAAAGAGCAGTTGGTGGAGCTGAGCGGTCGCTACGATGAAGCCGCCAGAGATGCTAGCCAAGACGGACGAGCATCTTTAGAACGTGAGATGATGGACCTTTGTGAGCGTCGAGCAATGCGTGCTGAGCAGGAGTATGTGTCTAAGTTCAGTGATGTGTTCGCTGAGACCACCGCTATGGTAAACTTGCTCACCGAGCAGTACCGCAAGGAACTGGCGCAGGCCAAGGCAATGACCACTGGTAGTGACTGCCCCACCTGCCACCGCCCAATCACGGAGGAGAGCCTACCCCAAGTACAGGCCGCCTTCAAAACGGTGCTATCTGGCATTGTGGAAGAGGGGCGTGAGCGCAAAGGGCAACTGGTGGAAATTCAAGAGCTTGATACCAAGTGCAAGGACAAATTTGAGGAGTTTAAGGCAAATGAATTGGCCTCGATGGATGCTAAAATCCAGAGTATGCAGGCTCAACTAGACCATTTGGGTGAAAACGAGGACACCACATTGTTGGATAATCTTCGCGCCCAGATTCAAGAGCTGACCACTATGTTGGAGTATGGCAACCTCAGCCATGAGGAATACCTTCGCTTACATAGTTGCCATCAAGAATTGATGGCGTGTCAAGGACAGATTGCTACCTTAGCCCGAATGAAAAAGGACGCAGATACTGATTTTGCTGGCAAGATTGCAGATGCAGAGGATTTAATTGCCGAGAAGAAGCGTGAGATTGCAGATGTTGTACTGTATGTCTCTAAGCGTGCAGAGCTGACATTCTCCGCCCTCAAGATGAATCGTGTGGAAATCTCCCTCTACGATGTGGTGAAAACCACCGGAGAGGTCAAGGATACCTTCCGATTTACTTACAACGGACGGCGCTATGACCGCCTCTCCCTGTCGGAGAAAATCCGTGCAGGGATGGAGGTATCGGAGCTAGTGAAACGACTGACAGGACGCAACTATCCCGTCTTTGTGGACAACATGGAGTCGGTGGAAAACTTGGCCAACGTCCGTCCTACGGGGCAGATTATCATGGCGAAGTGTGTTCCCAATGCAGCACTCACTGTTCACGGCAAAAATGCCATCCAAACTCAGCCGATGGCAGCATAATTCTTTGAAACGGGGTGAGACCGCTGTCTGACTACAAGAAAATCCCCATCGTGGAGGTTGCGCGGCGGTGTGGGCTTGTCCTCGACCATCGGACGCTACGGCGTACCGAGGTCGAGGCGACCTGCCCCTTCTGTGGAGACCACGCAGGGAAACATCATCTGGCACTCAACACCACAAAAGACCTATATCGTTGCGTATTGTGCGGAGCCACTGGCAATAGCGTCACGCTGTATGCCAAGCTGAACAACATGAGCAACTATGAAGCCTATCGGGAATTGGCGCAGGACAGCAAGGTTTACTTGATGCCTGTGGCACCAATTCCCCAAAATACAGAGAGACAACCCATGCCCTTGGAGGAACGGCACGAGGTTTATTCTGATATGCTATCACATTTGATGCTGTTAGAAAAACACCGTGACAACCTGCTAGGGCGCGGACTGTCTGACACACGCATCCACGAAAACGAGTATCGCAGTATGCCAGAAAACCCAGAGGCTCGCCGTCTACTGGCACATCTCTTAGGCATGAGCCATGACCTACTGGGCATCCCCGGTTTCTACACCGACAACAACAATGTGTGGACACTGGCTGGCCCCAATGGGTTCCTTATTCCAGTACGGAATAAGGAGGGTCTCATTCAGGGCATGAAAATTCGTCTTGACGATGACACTCAGCCAAACCGCAAGTATCGCTGGCTATCCAGTCGAAATCAAGAGAATGGCACCCGTAGTTTTTCGTGGGTACACGTCACTGGTAACACCCAAAGCAAACGTGCTTTTATCACCGAAGGCCCCCTCAAAGGGGATGCCGCAAGCTACCTGTCCGCAGACTCACTTTTTGTCTGCATCGGCGGTGTCAATGCCCTCAACGGCTTAAAAGACACACTGGTAGAACTAGGCGTAACCGAGGTGGTGGAAGCCATGGACATGGATCAGATGACCAACCCCCATGTGCGGCAGGCCATCCAAGTCATGCGTCAAGAGGTGCGAAAAATCAGGGGAATAAAATACTCGAAATACTCATGGAATCCCACCTATAAGGGCGTGGACGATTATCTGCTCAGCCGTGTGGCTGAAGCTTAATTAGTAGGAGGCTGTTATGCCATACAATTTTGAACTATTATCTGAGTCAGAAAAAGACCATATCTGTGCGCTCAATAGACGCAACGATTATTGTCTGACTCCCAACATCTTAAAAGCATTGAGCGTTAAGCACAAGAGCGCTAGAGCTGTCAAGGACGAACACGCCATGGCTTATGTAGAATATCGTTTAACTGACATTAACTTTCATACGGAATGTAGCATGATGGTGGCTGGAGATTATGCCGCTATCGATGCTGTAATCAGAAATTGGTAGGAGGAATTATAATGGAACATATTGATTTTAGAAACATCGTAGGTACATCCCAAGAGGGCGAAAATATGCTTGGCAAATTCCTGTACTTCTCCCTCTCCAATATTTTAGTGGAGAAAGAGACCATGGCAGAACTGTGCCAGACCTTGGGCATGGAATTCACAGGCGGCTCCCGTGTGTCGGTATCGGATGCTTTTCGTTCGGCCACTGGAGACATCAAAGAACGTATTTCCCACAGAAATCCTGTTGCAACTCATATCTATCAGGTCTATTGCCGTGATAATAAGCGTGGTGACGGGGTTCTCTCCCGTGAGTTGGTGAAGGAGACGGTGGGGCGAGAGAGCAATGTTTATGAGAAGTTGGCTAACATCCAGTACGACAAAGGTGATGCCAGATTTGGCTATGACAATATTGTCTATGATGAGGATGTGGATGCCGCACAACTGTGCATGAGGGCTGAGGAACTCTTTGAGCTCTATCAGCGCTGTGCCAACCGTAAGCAGCTGGAAACTATCTGCTTAAATTACCTCCGTGGCTTAGAAGCCACAAAAATCAGTGGCAACGGCCACTTATACTTCGTTCCTCGCCACCAGATGCACCGAGTCGATGCCTTTGAAGCTTTCATTGAAATGGTCAATGAGGCCAATAAGAATGATACCCGCATTAGTGCCAACAGCTTTTATATCATCGACGATGAGAAGCAACGTGCAAAGATGACGGAAGAATTCTATTCGGCGGTCAAACGTGAAATTCAAGAGTATCAAGACCGAGCTTCCCATTTCATCGACACTGGGAGCCAATCCCCAGCAATTCTGGAGCGTTGGTCTATGAAAATAGACGCTCTGGAGACCAAAAAGCGTCACTACGAGGATGTCCTCCGCCGTGAGCTTGATGGGCTGGACGATGAATTTTCAACCCTGCAGCTACTGGGGCAGGAACTTTCCCAGCGGGCTCGGAGCCTGCGTTTTCGCCAAGCGGCGTAACAAGCAAAAATAATAGAGGGGCTACGATGTCAAAATCGCAGCCCCTCTGTCCCTGTTTAGGGGCACGTATTATGTCGATAAAAAATGAAGCCTGTCATAATCTGTTGTACGATTTAGAAGTGTATACGAAAATGTAGAATTTGGTATTCTCGGGCAAATTTCGACGTTTTTCTTTGACGAAACGTGTTATAATGTGTATAAGGTTTTCGAAAACTTTATCATACGAGTCACTTGGAAGAACGGTAACAAGTGAGCACCATTATTTGATTCTACCACTTGTTGCCCCGCTGAAAGGAGTAGAGAATGTGTGTTGATATTCGTAAAGAAGTCATCAGAATTTTAGAAAGTTATCCTAGCGCTAAAAGAAAGATTGCTCTGCTCCGCTATGAGTTAGAGCATCCACAACAAATTACCTCGGATGAGCTCGTCGGAGCGCTCAACTTCGCCCACGGGGATGGTAGTATGCCGTCTGTCCCTGGGCATATCTCCAATAAGACCATGTATATTGCCATGTCCTATCAAGAAAAGGCGGCGGCCGTCAATAGCGAAGTGCTTGATAGCATTGCGACAAAATTGTTTGTGCTAGAACGTGAAGTAAATCGGCTTGAGTATTTTGTCTCGCTTATGGATGAGGCTGATCAAGAGACGATTACTGAGCACTATATGCACCAACGTACATCAGAAGATATTGCAGAAAAGTCTGGTTTATCAAGGCGGACTGTTTTCAAGCAGCGCAACAAGGCCATTGATAATCTAGTAGAAATGTATCTGTATTCTGGTGCCATTTCTGATGTGGAATAATTTCATGTGCCCCGAATATGCACACCAGAGGCACACAAAGTTCCCATAAAGTTCCCATTGCGTTCCTATAAATTGCTCAAATATTGCCTACACCATGTACTAGACAGTGCACTATATTCTGTGCTAAGATTAAGCTACCAAAAAAGAAGGGACAACACCTGAATGCTTCGGCATCGGGAGTTGTCTCTTCTTTTATTCGTGTGTATCCTGATGGGATGATGGTCATACGCAAAGGATTCATATCATAAGATTGATAGACAACGTATTTGTTGGAAAGGAAGGCAATAATTATGGGTGAACAAGAAAAGATGCAATTGGTTGATATCAGAGATATTCAAATTGATACGCAGATGCCTCTGGAGCAACGCATACAGAGCTATCTGGAGCAAATCAAAAACCCTTATATTTGTCGCTATGGCAATCTAGTGATTGAATCCACCTTTGGTGGTCAGGGTCAAACACTGACTGAATGTATGCAGCAACTTGTTAGGGCGAGCTTCTAAATCTGTGTGCCAGTAAAATAAAAGATAGACAGCTACCAAATTCTATGATAGGATGTTGATGGGTAAGTAAATATTGTTTCTCATTCATCAATCGTCCTGACTGTCGTACTAATTGCGAAGTTAGGAGGATTTTTTTATGCTTTCAAATGGAAAACTGAGTAAGGCAATCATATATATTAGGCTTTCAAGAGAAGACGGAGAGCTGGGCGAGAGCAACAGTGTAACCAACCAACGTGATTTGATTATGGCCTATGCGAATAGCCGTGATGATATTGCTATTATTGGTGAACAAGTGGATGATGGATATAGCGGGGTCACATTTGACCGTCCCGGGCTCAATGCGTTAATGGATAGTTTGAAAGAAGGTAAGGCCGACTGTGTAATCGTTAAGGACTTATCCAGATTTGGACGCAATTATATTGAAGCTGGGCGCTACATCGAGCAAATATTCCCAATCATGGGCATTCGCTTTATCGCTATTAACGATCAGATAGATACTGCTAGGGATGCGACGTATACGGATGGAATATTAGTTCCATTTAAGAATTTGATGAATGATGCCTACTGCCGAGATATTTCTATTAAAATTCGAACCCAACTGGCTGTCCGGCAGGAACGTGGTGATTTTGTAGCGGCATTCCCAATCTTTGGGTATTGCCGCAGTGATACGGAAAGACACAAATTAGAAATCGACCCTGTGGCAGCTGAGATCGTCCGAGATATTTTCAAGCTGCGCATTTCTGGGCAGAATAATCACGCCATCGCCAATCGGCTTAATGAGGCAGGAATGCCGTCACCTAGTGCATACAAGGCGCTTTGCCAAAGCAATTATAAAACACCATTTCAGGAGTCTACTTATCCAAAATGGACACACACTGCTGTCGGTAGAATACTCACCAATGAGATATACACTGGTACGATGGTTCAAGGTAAAAATACGACAATCAGTTATAAATTGAAGCAACGCCAACTCAAACCTAAAGAGAACTGGATTCGGGTAGAAAACACTCACGAGGCTATCATTCCTCTACAAGATTTTTCGATTGTAGCACAAATGTTACTGCAAGATACGAGGACATCACCCAAAGCAGATTCTTTATATTTACTCTCTGGTATGTTGAAATGCGGTACTTGTGGGGCTAATTTGGTGCGGCGTCCTGTTACATCTCGCGGTAAAACATACGGTTACTTTGTCTGTTCTACCCACAAAAGTGATAAAACAGCTTGCACCAGTCACAGAGTAGCAGAAAAGCAGGTGGAGACTGCGCTACTTGCTCATATCCGCCAACATATTGATTCTATCTGTGTCCTTCAAAATGTATTAGATGAAATTGCAAATGTGGCAATGGATGCTGGTGAACTGAAGTCTCATGATAAGGTATTAACTCAAAAACAAAAGGATTTAGCTAGGTACAAGCATCTTCGTATTACAGTCTATGAAGATGTTAAGGAAGGTTTTATTACTCAGGATGAGTATTTGGAAATGAAAGAGATTTACGAAAATCTCTGCAATGAGCTTGAGCGAGACATTGCTGTATTGGAAACAGAAATTGAGCGTTTTGCAAGTCAGCCACAAGAGTATAACCAGTGGATAAATCAATTTGTCAAACAAGGAACAATTTCAGTTCTTAACCGTGCGACGCTGGTTCTTTTGATAGAAGAAATTGTTGTAGAAGAAAATCAGCACATCAAAGTGCGCTTTCGCTATACTGACCAGTATGAACGCAGTATCCAACTTCTGACTCAGTTATCAAAGAAAAGTAAGGTGTTGGGGTCTAGCATTTGCAAGCAAATTTTGAAAGGAGGCGAACCAATCTATGGCGAGAATTAGCAGAAAAGCTGGACAGTTACATAGTTTAGAACCTACTATTGCCAGGCAATGGAATGTAGCTCTTTATGCGAGATTATCAGCAGATGATGAAGGTTCTGGCTCCATTGAACATCAAATTATACTTATGAATCAGTATGTGAGCACACATTTCGACCTGAAAGCGGTTCGCACCTTTTCTGACAACGGTGAAACAGGAACCAATTTCAATCGTCCTGCATGGAAATCATTGATGGAAGCCATTCACCGTAAAGAGGTAAATTGTATTATTGTAAAGGACTTTTCTCGTTTTGGACGTAATTATTTGGAGACAGGAACATATTTAGAAAGCGTGTTCCCATTTCTCGATGTTCGGTTCATTTCTGTGAATGATCAATTCGATAGTTTGACTATGAGTGCAAGTGATTTAAGTACATCGGTAAAATCTATTTTGCATGATAGTTATGCGAAAGACATCTCGGCAAAGATTATTTCATCCTTAGACATTAAACGCAAAAGTGGTAAATTCATGAACAAGATGCCTCCCTATGGCTATATTCGTGATGAACATAATCGATATCAGTTGATAGTTTGTGAGGAGCAGGCGAAAGTTGTCCGCCAGATTTTCCAGTGGCGTCTGGAGGGCAAAGGAGTGTCTGCGATTGCAAGGAGACTTAATGACTCCAATATTGACTGCATAGCAAATATCTGGTTTAAGCAAGGCTACTCAGAGGGCAATCAACATTCAGCTTGGCACGGCTCATCTGTATCCGCATTATTGCAAAATCATTGTTATATTGGGTGCCTTGTGGCAAGAAAATATAAACCAGCACCTCGGCCAAAGGTAGTTGGCGAATTATTACCTAGATCACAATGGGAACTCATTTATGACACCCATGAGGCAATCATTGACGAGGGCACCTTCTACCAAGTAGAAGAAATGATAGAGGATAGTAAACTACTTCATAAAGTGGAACGAGCTAAAAATAATGCTCGTAAACGAACTGAAAATATATTATCTGGCATTGTATATTGTGGGTATTGTGGCCACCACTTACAAAGAGATGGTGGTTATTATGGAACAGATGGTGAACTTATCAGACATCGTTTTCACTGCCATCAACGATATCGAAAAGAGAATGGATGTCCTGCTACATCGGTTGAGGAAGATGTTTTGCTTGACGTGGTATTTCAGTTATGTCAAAAGCAAATTGCATTATTGGTTGAACTGTCGCTGTTACAAAAAGAAGAACTAGAACACAGACAGCAACAAGAACGTGCAAATCAACGAGAGCAACATCAAATACAGGCTAATTTAAGGCGGCAACACAAAAAGCAAGCAGAATATTATGCTGCGTACAAAAATGGTTCTATGACAAAAGATCGCTACGAATATGCTGTAAAAAAGATGCACCAGCAAAGTGAGGATGATGAAAAGCGATTAGAGTCTCTTGGAAAAAGAGAGCCGATGGTATCACCCATTCAACATCATTTTGAATGGCTATCTGATTGCCAGAGATTTGATGGGTTGCAGCATTTGACTAAGGAGCTATGCGCTTATATGATTCGTCGGGTGACCGTCACAGGCTGTAATATACAAGTCCAGTTTAACTACGAGGATGAGATTTATGCTTTTTTTGATAACTTGGAGGAGGTGAATGCAGTATGAGTTCTACAATCGGTATATATTTGCGCTTGTCAGATGAGGATGATATGTTGGGAGAAAGTAACAGCATTTCTTCTCAGCGAGCAATCATTCAGCGATTTATTACCTCTCATACAGAATTCAGCGCGTGGAACCAACAAGAATTTGCTGACGATGGGTTCAGTGGGACAAGCTTCCAGAGACCCGCAATGCAGGAGCTGATGTGTCAGGTGAAGACAGGCAAAATCCAGTGTATTATTGTAAAAGACTTGTCCAGATTTGGTCGAAATTATATTGAAGTTGGAACCTACTTAGAGCAGGTATTTCCCTTTTTGGGCGTTCGTTTTATTGCAATTAACGATCAATATGACAGTGCCAGCCCCCACACTGAGTTTATGGGTGTTGCATTCAAAAATTTGATGAGTGATCTGTATAGCAAAGACCTTTCGCAAAAGATTGTCACTGCGAGACGTACTAGGGCGTCTACTGGCAAGTTCGTCACAGCCTTTGCCCCCTATGGGTATCTAAAATCAAAAGAGAAGATGCTTGTACCAGACCCTGAAGCAGCACCTATCGTAAAACGTATCTTTGCCAACCGGGACTGCGGTGCATCCATGGCGCAAATAGCAAGAGACCTAAATAGAGATAGCGTGCCATCGCCAATGATGTTGAGAAAAAGTAGAGGTGATAGTTTCTCGCTCAATGGTGGCGGTACAGGAGATTATGTTTGGAAAACAAGCGTGATTTCGAGTATCTTGGCTGACCAACGATATGTTGGTGACAGTGTATATGGAAAAGTTAAACCAAGCCAGATTGGGGGGCGGAAAGATATTCCAGTTCCAAAAGATGAGTGGATTATCGTTCCAGATACACATCAAGGGCTCATTCCCAGAGAAGTTTTTGAACGTATTAAATCTCAACGAAAGCAATATAATAAAAAGCCAAAGGAACCTAAAGCGCCCTTGTCTGGAAAGGTTAAATGTGGTAGCTGCGGACACATCATTTCACGCAGGCCTATTGCGTGGAAGAATAATAAAATTGTGGAATACGGGTACCGTTGTAGCTACCCATGCATCACACCTCGATATCATTGCTACGAAGATGTAATATCAGAAACGACTATTTTAGAGGTGCTTAATATCCTGTTGACACAGTATGTGCAACTATCTGATATGAGTACAGCCGTATTACAGGAGCGTATGGAAATTGAAAATTTTACAAAAAAATTAGATGCCGAGTGCATCCAAATCACAAGCCAACGTAAAGCACTGAAAACAAAGAAAAGACTTCTATATGAGTCTTTTCGATGCGAGAAACCACTCCCTCTGTCAAATATGGGACAAACACGGGGGCGAAGAAGTAAAGTTGCTGAAAAAGTTCAGAAAGTGGCAGAAAATGAGGCGAATTACAGTAAAAATCAGACTCTGTTCCAAAAGGGACAAATAGCGCAAATTGAGCAAGAGCTATCTGCACTGAGCCAAAAAGAAGCAGTTTTGCTTTCGGAAATCAAAATGAACGCAGCCCGATTAGAGC
>JBCQUZ010000197.1:0-2633 GCA_047173645.1 Rikenellaceae bacterium | reverse complement strand
CATTCTCACGACAGTGTGCTTCAATGTTTAAAATTTCATCTCTGGTCAGCATATTCTTTTTCCGACAAAGATAGCCGCTATGAAGCGATGTTCAAATATGTGCTATTTCGGATGGTTACAGTTATTTGCGCTTTGGGAGACGAGCTTGCAGCTCTAAAAGATTACTAGTCACTATTTTACATCAAGCAAGCTTGTGCAAAATAGCGACTAGTAATCTTTTTTAAACACCCTCCAGGTGTTTAATCCCAAATCGAGGGCGAAACATAGGTGTTACACGTACACTTAAATTTTAAAATTAGTGATTGTGATTTTATGTTGTTAATTTGCTTGGTATTCAAATCAACCTCTGAAGCATGATTTCTGATTTGTAACCATCGGGCGTAGAGTTCCAATCACGCTTCACGCCAATTTTTGTATAACCCAATGATTCAAAAAGGGTTAAACTCGCCTTATTATCCTCTTCGACATTGCACCACAATTGGTGAACTCTCATAAACTCAGCTGCATACCTCTCAACTGCACGGAGCGCATCTGCGGCATACCCCATACGCCTGAAGGCAGGAGCTATCATTATCCCAACACCTGCACGCTGGTGCAAAGGGTCAAACTCAAATATATCGAGCGCACCTACCGCTACCCTACTCTCTGTGCAACAGATCATTAGACGCTGCTGTCGCGAAGTGAATATATCATCGCGCTGCGCCTCGATGAACAGAGAGAGCGTATAGCGAGAGAAAGGCGAGGTGGTACCACTCACCGACCATAAATCTGTATCATTCTCCCACTCATATAGCGAGTTAATATCCTCGGGCTCAACGGCTCGAAGGAAAACCTTATCTCCAATAATATTTGTCATAGCTCTAAATATATTCTAAAAAAAAGTCTGCAAGAATAACCCTGCAGACTCAAATTACAACTTCTCAGGGTCACTATAGCCCTAGAACTTTATTACGTATCAACATCGCGACACCCCATGCATTGGCGTTTGGCCCCATTGTCGAAACACGGAACTTTGTATCCTTATATACCAAGTTGAGTGAGTATTTATTGGTCGCCGACTTAAGTGGCAACATTACATAGTCTCCTGCTGCAGAGACACTTCCACCAACAACTACGGTCTCTGGATTGAATATGTTAATTAGGAACGCAACCGCCTTTCCGATCTTTTCACCAGCCTCTTCGATAAGCTCGATCGACAAATTGTCGTCATTCTTAGCTGCCTCAATAATATCGGTAATGCGGATTGGTTCATGGCGGTCATACTTCTCACGAAGGATGGTGTTGACGCCACTCTCGATAAGCTTTGTCATCTTCTCCTCGATGGCAATACCAGCAACCTCAGTCTCCAAACATCCCTTCTTTCCGCAAGCGCAAATAACCTCATTATTAAAGAATGGAATGTGACCAAATTCACCTGCGAAACCACTCTTACCATAATATAACTTGCCATCAATCACAATACCAATCGCAACTCCAAGCCCCATGTGGAGGTAGAGAACATCCGAATCATTCTTCAACTTATCGCATGTATACTCTGCATAGCAACGTGCGCGAGTATCGTTCTCGAATAGAACACGAATTCCAACACGCTCCTCAATAATTTCACGGATAGACTTCTCACTCGAAACAAAATATTTGTAACTACGTCCCGCCTCAGGGTTCACGCGTCCAGTGATACTTACGCCAAGACCCAAGATCTTTGAGCGATCCACGCCACACGTTTCAACAAAGGTCTCGATGCTCGAACAGATGCGCTCCAAACATTGCGGGCGGTCGATGAGCTCAAACGAGCCATCATACTCCTCCTTGATGACATTATTCTGCAAATCTGTCACGACATACGAAAGGTTGTCACGACCGACATTCACACCTATAAAATAGATTGCCGAACAAGCCAAACCAAATACGTTAGGGCGGCGGCCACCTGGGGTCTCCACCTTACCTAGATCTGTAACAATATTCTCTTCGACCAGTTCCTGAACGAGCTTAGTAATTGTAGGCACACTAATATGTAGCTCTTTTGTTAAATCCGAAAGAGTACACTCACCATTAATGGCCATATATGCAATAATATTTCTCTTAATTATATTATTCTTGTGCGATATACCTTTAATCCTATCGCTCTCTGCATTATTGAAAAAGTCTTTTAATGACGATACCATAATTTTCTGTTTTATATTTTGCAACAAAATTAATAAATTTCCATAAAAAATGCAACTATTTATCTCTATTTATAAATATATAACATTAACAACCTCAGCATACTATAGGTTAAATACCTATTTATCAGATTATTACCACCTAAAATCAGACATTATATTTTTTAATAAAAAACACCATCTTTTATCATATAATTTTATTATCAAACAAAAATAACCTCATCGATAATATATATTTTTTAAAATCATCCGAATAAAAGGTGTGCGAAATGGGGTTCAAAAGCAGATTGAAAAAGGTGCAAAACAAAATAATTTCAAAAAAGTTGCCAATATTTTTGGTAGTTAAAAAACTTTGCCTATCTTTGCACCACGATTTGAGAGAAACACTAACAAACAATGGTGCCATAGCTCAGTTGGTAGAGCAATGGACTGAAAATCCATGTGTCCCTAGTTCGATTCTTGGTGGCACCACTA
>JBCQUZ010000196.1:0-2637 GCA_047173645.1 Rikenellaceae bacterium | reverse complement strand
CCTCTTTTAACTTGTCCATTAGGACTTCATTGTTACTAAAATTAACACTTACTTTTATCATATTATTTTTTATTTATTATTATCCAACCCTTCTAAGGGCAATCTCAATATATTCGGGGTTCAGCTCAAAGCCGATGTAACTTCGCCCCAACCTTTTAGCCGCGATGGCGGTTGTGCCACCGCCCATAAATGGGTCGAGGACTATGCCGTTTTCGGGACTTCCTGCTAAAATTGGGGTCTCGATTAACTTGGTCGGGAACATTGCGAAATGCCCCTCTTTGCAGTTTTCAAATGGAATCGTCCATACGCAGCGCATATTTCGTCCATTTGGGTTGATCGACATCTCTCCGCTTGGCGCACCACTTATCTCTTGGTAAACGAGGTTCTTGCCAATCTTAGAAACAGGGTATTCGTACCGCTTGATTGTCGATGGTGCGTATGGCTCGAATTGCTGATTGAAGTGATATTTAGTCGATTTTGAGAAGAAAAATAACTTCTCAAAATTGTTGGTCATACGATCCTTGGCAGACGAGGGAATGCACGATGGCTTATGCCAAATTATCTCGTTGCGCAGAATCCAACCGCTCTGTATCATCTCATCGGCGAACTTGTTGGGGATGTTGCAAAGACTCTTATTATTGTAGCTGTCTGCAAGGTTTACCCATAGTGTGCCACTTGGCTTTAATACCCTCTTGCACTCCTCGAATATCTCGATTAGGTGCGCCACGAATAGATCTCGTGTAGGCTCTTGCCCCAACTGACCGCTCCACCCATCGCCCCACTCGACATCGGAAATACCGTAGTCTCGCATTTGAAAGTATGGCGGTGATGTTACGATGCAGTCTATCGAATTATCAGGGAGCATTCGCAACCCTGATAAAGCATCTATATTGTGTATTTTATTCTGTTCCATCATCGGTATTCTCATTTGTGAAGCTAAATGTACTCTTCTCTACTTGCCCCATATTTGACTCGATATAAACATCTATCGTCTGCTGATCGGTGCTATGTGAGGTGTAGTACAATCGGAAAACTTCGGCAGTCAGTGGGTAGGTGTCATTCGGCTTAAACACTGTGCCATCGTCCATTCGTAGCTCGCCATCGCCATCGGGTTGGAAGTAGCGGATCGTGAATCGTGCATCATCGTAGTAGCCGTTCTTTAGGAGTCGGCAACGGATTTCGGCTGTCTCGCCTACCTTGATTTCTGATTGCACAGGCATCGTTTGCAGTGCAAAGTCGTAGACCTGCTGCACCTCGATTTTTTCGGTGCACGAGGTTAATGTAGCAGCTCCAGCACATAGGCATAGTGCCGCTAATATTGATTTTAATACTTTCATCTTATTCTATTATTTCAAATTCTAGGTCGTTATCTATCTGCGGAATACTATCCCATTGAGGTCGCTCTATTTCCACATCTATCTGAGGTCGCTTGATGTGTTCATCGTAGATTTCCTCGTTTAGTTTGGTGCAGCTGGATATGGCTACTATGCCCAAACAGCAAATTATTATTCGTTTCATTGTTAATCATCTTTTAAGAGGTTTGATATTTCGGGGTCGAGTTTCCCTCGATACTCCATAACTGAATTGAGGTTGCACGACTCCAAAAAGCATCTTCGACCCTCCTCGATGTATCCTAATCGGGAGCATAGTATCGCCCTCAAGTAGTATGTTTTGTCGTTCTGTGGTATCTCGCAGAGTATCTTGTAAGCCCCCTCGTCATAGCCAAGCGACATCATCGCCAATGCGCAGTTGTGATCTCGGTAATCGTTCAGCACGTTGAACGCCTCGCTATATCTTCGCTCGCCTAACAGCTTCACACCTCGTGCGTAGATGGTGTCTACTTCGGTGGTGTGGATTGTGTCTTTTACCATTCCTACACGTCGCAAGTCGTACTTGAAACTTACTGAGCGTAGTTTTGGGTATAGCTCTTTTCGGATTTTTGCGTACTCCTTTGGAAACTTAGATCGGATGGCATATTCTCGGCTGTCGGGGTTGGTCGTAGTGGTGATAATATCGTTAATCTTATCGGCATTACTAATCTTATTTGATACGATTAACCTACTCAACTCGCTCCAATCCTCCGCATTCCAACGCACCGTTATCAAGCTATCTACATCACTACCGAACCTATTCACCAACCGATCTTTCAAGGATAGCGCACGACCTTTGGCAAGTCTATTGTTCAGCGCAAAAGTGCCTTCGGGTGATGCAGAGGCGGTTAATATTATGCTGTCAACGTGGAACTCATACTGATTTATGAGCTGATCCATAAGCCACTCTATGCGCTCCAATTGTTCACCATTATCACCCAATGTATCGACTATGGCGGTCTTACCCAATGAAAATGACAAGTAGTTTTTGTCGTTCACAACTGCATATTTCTCGATTACCCTCGTGACATATCGTGTAGTCGTATCGGCAAAGGTGAGCATCGACGAGATACTATATTGCAGAGTGTCCGACGGAGGCAATTCATAGTAGCTACCATCAAGTCCGTTTACCTTGCCTTTGAGAGTGATTAGCATCTTCTTACCCTCGCCTTTTGTCGATACCTCTTGCGTGTAAAAGTATGTTAAGGCGGTGCGGCTCTCGACAATAGAATCCAATCGCACACCCTCGGGATATGGATATTTCACA
>JBCQUZ010000195.1:0-2638 GCA_047173645.1 Rikenellaceae bacterium | reverse complement strand
GCAATCGTATGGCTGAGACCAAATTTGCACGCTCCATCAATAGCTGGCGGATGGGTGTATTCTGTGGCGAGTTCATCACACCTTGCGAAGTGATAAACGCCATCACTCCACCATCACGCAACGTGTCGAGACCCTTTGCGAAGAAGTAGTTGTGGATAGCTTTACTCGCTTGCACCTCTGTTGGATTCTTACTCTTGGTGTATTCGGGGTCAAACACCGACATATCACCAAAGGGGATGTTAGAGGCGACCACATCGAAGTGTCCTTTGTAATCGGGTGAGATAGTCTCAAATCCTGCGATGTTCACATCAGTCTTTGGATAGAGTGCTGCGAGGAGCTTACCAGTAATGAGATCCTTCTCGAAGTTGGCACTCTCCATCATCGGTGCAACCTTAGCAAATGAGCGCATAAAAGCACCCTGACCCGCTGAGGGATCAAGGAACTTTTCGGTACGCACACCGCTATCGTGTAGTGCCTTTGCTACTGAGTCGATAACTTTGTCGGGGGTGTAGAACGCTGTGAGAATGGAGTTTTTGAGGCTCGAAATATACTGTTTATACTCGTCTGGAGTGGTATTCTTGCGAATGATACTATGGAGCTGCACCACATGCGGAAACAGCTCTTGATCGGATTTGCTCCATTTGAGAGCATCAGCCAAGGAGTCGGCAGGATTAAGGATAGCCTTCAACCCTCCGAAGCCACAATACTTTTGCAATGTAGCTCGCTCCTGAGCTGTCGCCTCTCGTCCACTCTTGTCAAGCTCAAAGAGTAGTCGCACAGCTGCAATATTATCCCCAAGACGTTGCTTGCGGTTAAATGCCATACTCGTTAAGTGAAATTAATATTGCTCCAGTGAGTTCTGTGTATAGCTGGTTGTACTCATCACTCTGCTCAAAATCATCGGTGAGATCGTATCTACTTGTGATGTGAGAGAACTTATGACAAAAATCTAATGCCATATCGTCAAAGGCGTACTCTGGAATATCACCCTCAAATTCCTCCCACAATATATTCTTTATTGTGTCGTAGATTGAAAAGCGAAGATTGAGATAGAGAATTTGATTAGCCATCTCAAGAGCCTGCTCAATAGGTTCTCCTAAGCGACGAGCCTGCTCAAATGTGATTGAAGCAATATCACCACGCTGTTTGATAAATCGAGTCTCAACTATCAAATTGGGGTGGCTACTCGCTAAAAATGATTGCAGAGCAATCGAAAATATAGAGAACTCTATATTGTATTCTGTAACTTGAATCATAGTTATTTGGATTTTAGTGGTTTGTAAATGGGATATAACGAAAAGGCACTCAGGGTATCCCTCCCCAAGTGCCACCACTAAAATCCAAGTAAAAACAGCATTAAACCATTTATGACCTGTCTTTCAGTGGCAAATATAAGGAATTATTTTGAAATTATGAGTTACTCTTATTCCTGTTGTGGCGAATTAATTTACGGTCATAGTAGATATGATTGCCATCTTTGTCATAGAACTCGAAATCATCGGGAACTCTATGCGCACACTTTACAGCTATACATATCATTACAACATTCAATATTACCAACACACCTACAATTATATAGCAAATTGAAATACCCTCCATAATTACATCTTTCTCCCTCGTGATTGCTGTCTCTGCTCCTCCGAACCCTGCCCCTGCTTCAATGGCTCATTCTGCTCTTTTGTTGCCTCGTTGGTTTTACCCTCAGAGTTTACAGCGACTTGAGTTGTAGAGTTGTTGTCGGGAGTGACACCCTGCTTCTTGCGTGGATCCCACTTGTAGAAGTCGAGTTTGCCCATCTCGCTATTTACCCGAATATAGGCATTGTATTTCTCTCCCTTTTTGTCGGTCATACCCTCCACATAGAGAACCTTGCCACTTCTGAGCGTCTCTTGATCCTCTGGCGAAAGTGCAACACCTCCCAACTTATTGGGTATGCGAACCTCTCCCTGCTTTTGCGATTGATTCGCTGATTGCTGTTGCGTGTGCTGATTGTCAAAACGAAAAGTTAAGCCTCGCTCCGCAGCGTTAATCTGAATATGTGCGCCAAACTCTTTGCCTGACTTTGATTGCATACCATCGAGATAAATACTCTTACCCTGCAAAAGTGCATTGCGCTGCTCATCGTCGAGCTTAACGCCCTTGATCTCGTTTGGTACACGCAAATTCTTTGCGCTATATGCTACGAGTTCATTGGTCTTGCTGTCAATACTTACAAAGGATAGTACCTTTTGGTTTGAGCCTTTGAAATTCAACTCAATAGCTCGCCCAAGATTGCCCGTTGTGAGCAGATTGTTCTTATCCTCTTGAGTGAATGTATTGCCATAGTAAGGTCTATCCAACTGAGGCTCTTTGCGCACAGCGTGTACAACAGGTATCAACCTATCATCATCGGTGCGCCTTAGTGACAATCGAGCATCAGTATTGACCGTTAGCCCATCAATATTCATCGTGATTGGAATAAGCTCTGGTGAGCGATTGTAGCGAAGCATTTGGTCGAGTGCCCCCGACTTTTCGAGGTTCTCACGAGACACCCCAATCTTTGCAAACATATCCCAATCAATCTTCTCTGGGTCGTAGCCATACTCTCGTTTAGCCTCCGTGTTTTCGCCTTGCGTTTGCCCCTGCTGATACTTTGATG
>JBCQUZ010000194.1:0-2644 GCA_047173645.1 Rikenellaceae bacterium | reverse complement strand
CGAATCTGGACGTATGGAGTTTAGAATTGCCAATGAGTCAATCCCCTCTGGAATCTTCTTTGCCATTATTTCACATTCATTATGGTTAATATTTCGCGTGTCAGCTCCTCTAAGTTGCTACGTAACTTCTCAGCAAAGCACGCCTATTACATAAATAGCTATCAATCAACAATATATGCCTGGTAGTAAAATTTTATCTAAAAATAATATTACAAAAAGTTGTAGCAATACCTAAATTTGAGTAATTTTGGTATACGAACATAGGAGAAATAATGTTCTGAAAACTGTTTATTTAGACGAAAACTCCCAATTTCCCAACGATAATTACAAGATAAACGGTCAGGGGCTGTATGCGCAGCTCTCGATCGCATTTGTAATAGTATTGGGAGTACTTCGTTAGTGTATCGAGAGTCTGTGCATACGTTTGATTAACCACACAAAAAGTATGCAATATGAAGCGTATTCAAAATTGTCAACAGAAACAAAGTCTTAATTTTGGTGTTCATCAAGAAAGAGGTTCAAAACGTAAATCTCACCATTCAAAGATTCATCGATCTTATAAAACAAGGCGACAAAGTAACCACACCACCAATTCGCTGCAAGATCAGCAAAGGCAACGACAGTCAATAAAACCAAAAACCGCCAACATAGAGACCCTACGTCTCCACATTGGCGATCTATACCTACTCCACCCAACAAACCCACGTTGCCCCAGTGTAAGCTCCCTATGGTGCATCTTCGACAAACGACAAAACAACAGAATATACGCCGAGTCAGCAAGCCGTGACCTGCTCACCTTTCATCTATGGCTACCCATCCCCACCCACTACCGCTACGCACGTCGTGCCACACGTAGTGAGCTACGAGATTATATATTCAACTTAAGTTGGTTCGAGTTCTCCTCACGACTACCCACCCCCATCAACTCTCGTGGCATCAAAGTGTGATACTCGCTCGGACGTACAGACTCCGTAAATGGTAACACCCGAGTCATATACTCAAAAGGATTAACCCCACACTTTTTACAACACGCCACAATAGTATATATTATAGCCGTCCTCTCCGCCGAGGCATCATTACCACAGTAGAGATAGTTCTTCCTACCCAATGCAATGGGGCGAATGGCATTCTCCACACCATTGTTATCTATTCTGTATCGTCCATCTGTTATATATCGTGCCAACCTGGGATAGATTCCCGAAGTATATACTATCGCTTTGCCCAACTTTGACTTTGGAAGTATCTCACCGATAATCTCTATCATCCAATCCTGCAGTTTTTGAATAACAGGAAATGCTCTCTTCTCTCTGAGCTCCACCCTCTGCTCTGGCGAAAGCCCCTTCTCGTCTGCCTCCCGCTCCACAGCATAAAGCTCACCGATCATCTCTAAAGCCTTGTCGGCAAACTCAGGGTACTCATCTCGTGCCTCGAAGAACTTCCGTCGTGCGTGCGCCCAGCAACCAAGCAGTGTCACCCCCTTTGTATTCTCATAGACATTATACGCTCCATAGCCATCGCTCTGCAACGCTCCCTGATACTCACCTAAGAACTCCGTCAACACCCTGCGACTCCGAGAGCCTGCATCCCAATGAAATGCTGTGAGATCTAACATCGGAGCATTCACCGCCCAGAGATATCCCTTCACTGCTGCCCCCGCTCTATCTGCTTTGAGTACTGGTAGCGTTGTCTCATCTACCTGAACATACTCCGATGAGCGAATCTGCTCTACGATATAGTTATATAGGGGACGAAGTCTCTCTACTCCGTGCTGCACCCAAGAAGTCATCGTTGATGACGCCACCTCATAACCACCACGCTTAAAGATCTCACCTTGACGGTTGAGTGGCAGATGGTCTACATACTTCTGTGTGAGTACCGCCGAGATGAGTGATGCTCCAGCGTTGCTCTTCGGAAAAGCCATCTCGGGCAACTCTGCGATTATAATGCTCCCCTCGGGTGTAGCATATTTAGGACGACATATCACTCGAACGTATACCTGAGCTGGTTTAAACTCCATTACCTCTGTTATCTCCTCACCGATTCTCTTTGAGCCTTGGGGAATAACCTCTGGCTCTACGACCTCAGGTGTGGCACGCTCGAAACACTCGGGGATAGGTCTGCGCACAGGGTGCATCTTCTCCTTAGGAGTGGAGTTAACTCTCTTTAGCTTAGGCTCCGACCTCTCCACCTTGGCTATAACCTGCTCTACGTTATCACCCTGCTCGATATCGAGTTTGAGTTGTGATGGATCTTCTTTGATGTATCGCTCGCTTTTGCGACCGAAGAGCATATGGCGAAGTTTCTCAAACTCCTGCTCTAAGTGGGCGTATTGTTCTAATAGATTATTTCGCTCATTTTGCAGACGCAAAACCTCCTCCTTTAATCGCTGATTCTCGCCCTCTAAGTCCTTGTTCTTCATACCATAAAGATACGTAAAATCAGCGAATTACGCAACTTTCACCCAACCTTTTTTATCACTTTTTCGTATCTTTTCTTCTGCTTGATTTGTAGTGCTGAGATACCTTCGACCATCATTACGAGTTGGTGATAGGCGAGAGTATAAGATTGTGTTTTCTCGTCGAACTTGGGCAAAGAGAACCGCCCCTGCTCAAGACGTTTATGATAGATAACAAGCCCTCCTCGC
>JBCQUZ010000193.1:0-2655 GCA_047173645.1 Rikenellaceae bacterium | reverse complement strand
AGGTGAGCAATTCAATGGTGGTAATGATGCTTCGAGGAGTTGTGTTTATGCTATTGGCGTTCTACATTGTTCCAATGATTTGGAGTACAGATGGCGGTTGGTTGGCTGTTCCCGTAGCTGAAACGGCAACACTTATCTGCTTGTTGCTGTTTTTTAGAAAGAAGTTTTTGCGATAATTAGACCTTATAGGAGGAAACTATACAGAAGAGCTCTACACAGCTTTAATCAATAACACAATTTAAAATGAGTGTCACAAATGAGAATAAATTAATCTCTGGAGGAGTTGCCAAATCATTAGTATCATTTACAATCCCCATATTCTTCGCTCTGCTGTTGCAGGTGATGTATGGCGCAATAGATATGTTTATCGTGGGTAACTTTGCCCAGATAAACGATGTGTCGGGAGTATCTACTGGAAGCCAACTAATTAACTTCTTGACTTCGGTCTGTGCTGGGTTTGCTATGGGAACAACAATCCTTATCGGTCAAAAGAAGGGAGAGAAAAAGGAGGAGGATATAGGTGCGGTTATAGCCAACTCCGTAGCTCTGTTCTTTGGCATATCGCTTGTTGTGATGATCCTTATGCTCCTCTTTAGAGATGGTATAGTTGCAGGAATGAACACCCCCCAAGAGGCTATCACTCAGACCAGAGGCTATATATTTTACAGCGCAATAGGTGTTCCGATGATCTTTGCATATAATGTGTTAGGTAGTATCTTCAGAGGTTTAGGTGACTCGAAAACACCTCTCTTGGCAGTAGCTATCGCTTGTGTGGCGAATATCGTAGGCGATTTAGTGTTGGTTGCATATTGCGGTATGGGTGCTTCAGGAGCAGCTATCGCAACGGTTGGAGCGCAGACTATAAGTGTGATAATATCGGTCTACATTATCCGTAAACGCTCATTACTGAATTACTCGATGGGATTGCGCCACTTCCATATTAATTGGGATTATATCAAACGAGTGATTTGGTTAGGTGTGCCAGTGGCTTTACAGAGTGGACTCACTGCACTTTCGTTCCTCTTTGTGATGGTTGTAGTCAATAAATTTGGTCTTATATTCTCCGCAGCGGTGGGCGTTAGTGAGAAGTTGGTTAGCTCAATACTTCTTATCCCTATGGCGTTTATGCAATCCATTTCAGTCTTTGTAGCTCAAAACTTCGGGGCAAATGACATCTATCGCACCAAACGAGGATTAAAAGTAGGAATGATGATTTCGGGTGCAGCAGGTGTTTTTATGGCTTATATGTGCTATTCTCACGGAGATATGTTGCTCGGAATTTTCAATCAAGATCCACAGGTTATAGCAGCAGCTGGCACGTACCTTGATGCTTACGTTGTGGAGATGATGTTGGTATCGGCTCTATTCTGCCTGACTGGTTATCTGAATGGCTATGGAGCCACGATATATGTGATGATTCAAGGGGTGGTCGGAGCAATCGCTATTCGTCTCTCGCTAACATACATATTCAGCCTCATAGAACCCGTTTCACTCTTTCGCATTGGACTTGCAACACCAATCGCCACGGCAATTCAGGTTCTAATGTGCCTCTACTTTATTCGCAAAATTGACAATAAAATCAAACATAATACTATTTAATTAAGAACAGAACAAAAATCTTCGCAGCGGGGCTTGTTGCAGCAATAAGCCTTAGCGCAAATGCTCAAAACTATCGAATTGTCGATACCGAGCAGACCAAATTCTTCGACAACAAACAGGTGATCACAGCACCCTCAAAGGGCGAACAATTCTACAGACAAGATGCCCAGCACAAAGGCAATGCAGCATCCTACACCGACAATGGCGATGACACCATCACCGACAACGTTACAGGGTTAATGTGGCAAAAGGGGTTCGAGGTGATGTCGCGTCCAGAGGCGCAGAAAGCAGTCGAGAAATTCAAATTGGCAGGTCATAATGATTGGCGCATACCCTCAATCAAGGAGGCATATTCGCTGATTCTATTTAGCGGAAGCGATGTCAGCCCACAGCTAAGTAACAGCAAGGATATGCCTGGGACTCCATTTATCAATATGGATTACTTCGATTTTAAGTATGGCGCAAATGGCAATCGAGATATTGACTCGCAGATGGCTACATCGACTCTATATGTAGGTTCTACGGAGCGAGAAAATCTGTTGTTTGGAGTAAACTTTGCCGATGGTCGTATCAAGGGCTACGGACTCAAATTTGGCGGTGGTGACAAACCATTTATGGTGCGTTTTGTTCGTGGCGCAGAGTATGGCGTAAACGATTTTGCCGACAATGGCGATGGTACAATTACCGACAAA
Organism: Rikenellaceae bacterium; assembly: GCA_047173645.1. Lineage (GTDB taxonomy): Bacteria > Bacteroidota > Bacteroidia > Bacteroidales > Rikenellaceae > Alistipes. The sequence continues at coordinate 364 of JBCQUZ010000193.1, read as the reverse complement.
GCCACAGAACTCGTGTGGAGCAAGACAGATAGCAAAAAGGCGATGAATTGGAGTGAGGCATTGGCTTATGCTGAGGAGATGAACTCGCAAAACTACCTTGGTCACTCAGATTGGAGAGTGCCCAACGCTAAGGAGCTGCAGAGTATTGTCGACTACTCTCGCTCGCCTCTTTCAACATCGTCAGCGGCCATAGACCCTATATTTGAGGTTAGCTCTATCAAGGATGAGTCGGGAGCAGATGACTTCCCATTTTATTGGAGTTCTACGACACACAAAAGGTCTGGCTCGATGGAAGGTAGTGCTGCTGTATATGTAGCCTTTGGTCGTAGCTTGGGTAATATGTCGAATATGCAGATGATGCCAA
>JBCQUZ010000192.1:0-2657 GCA_047173645.1 Rikenellaceae bacterium | reverse complement strand
CATATATGTAGCGTAAAGTTTTGGTAATTAGAGAATTATTGCTAACTTTGTATTCAGATATAGATAACATTCGATGTCGAGCGAGCTACATTATTGTGTTGTGCAAATGTTGTGCAAGGTGTACTAATAAAAAAGCTAACCGCCTCGAAACGAAGCGGTTAGCAATGTATATTGTACTCGGAGCGGGGTTTGTTTGTAAATTCACTAACGATATTGCATAAAATTTCACAGCGTTGTATTATGTTGCAAACTTGCTGATATTTCGATAGTTATATAGTGATTGATTGTTGAGGTTTGTAGCTATGTGTAAAATAATGTCGCAAAAATACTGACATTTCACTGACATTTTGTATCTTTGTGGTGCATATCAATCATAATAGCACTAAGCAATGGCAAAGATCACAAAATCCCTATCTAAGAGGGTCGATCCGCACACGGGCAGGGTCGAGATCCTTTTTCGGTTCGTAGGTAGCGAAACACTCGTCTTGAGGGCAAAGAGTGGCATCTTCATAAATCCGAAGCAGTGGAACGAGAAGCGCAAAGAGTTGAAGTCGGCTACCTTTGGCGAGGAGGAGGCGAACATCAAGCGCAAACTCGAAGCTCTCTGCACTACTATACTTGATGACTTTACGAGGGTCGGCAAGGTAGATGCTAACAAAGAGTGGCTTACTACGCTGATCGAAAAGTTCCACCACCCCGAAAGGTTCGAGGTCGTTGTAGTGAAGCAACCATTTTTCGAGACCTTTGAGGAGTTCTTGCAGGTTCGCAAGCTCTCAGCCGTTCGAGAGAAGAACTTCCGTGTAGTTATGCGCACCCTCCAACGCTTTGAGATCTACACAGGCACTACGCTTGATCTCGACACCGCCACAGATGCAACGATCCGAGAGATCGAGGAGTTTATAGTGAATGAACACGAGCTTTGCAAATCGAAGAGATACCAATCTATACTAAAGCAGATCCCAACAAGCAGAACCCCTCAGCCGAGAGGTCACAACGCTATGTGTAGCATACTAACCAAGGTCCGCACCTTTTGGCTCTGGTGCATCGAGGAGGGTAAGACCACCAACCGCCCAAAGATCGAGGTTAAGGAGGAGATATACGGCACACCCTACTACATCACCATCGAGGAGCGTAAGCAGATCGAGAGTGCCGATCTCAGCTCTCGACCATCGTTAGCAGTTCAGCGAGATATATTCGTCTTTCAATGCTGCATCGGTTGTAGGGTTGGCGATCTCTACAAGATGACCCCTCAAAACGTTGTCGATGGAGCGATCCAATATGTACCACGTAAGACCAAGGAGGGCAATCCCGTAACTGTTACTGTTCCACTCAATGCAGTAGCCGCTGAGATCATAGAGCGATATGCGGAGACCTCAACGGTCAAACTACTACCATACATATCAGAGCAGAAATACAACTACGCTATCAAAGAGATATTTGAGTTGTCGGGTATTGATCGAGTAGTACAGGTGCGCAACCCCCTCACTGGCGAGAGTGAACCCAAGCCGATCAGCGAGGTTGCATCGTCTCACTTAGCTCGCAGAACCTTTGTCGGCAACATCTACAAGCAGGTGAAAGACCCGAATTTAGTAGGCGCACTCTCAGGGCATAAAGAGGGATCGAAAGCCTTTGCCCGATATAGGGATATTGATAATGATATGAAAGTTGAACTTGTAAAATTGTTGGAGTAATGGAGAATAATATAACCGAGTATCTTGAGTATGATGATATACAAGAACTCAGAAATAATGCAGGAAGAGAAATAAATGAGGATTGTAGGACAATATGCGATTATATAGAGTCGTATTTAGGTGGGACTGCACATTTCGATGGAGCGGATTATATTGGCACAACACAAAGTGAAGATCTTGTATATAAGCGTTATAAGTTGTTAGATGATACAGTAAATAAATGTAGACTAAAATTAGAACGTTGGGGACTTGAAGATAAACTCTATGAACAAATATTTCAAGTTTGCTACCCTTATATTAAACAGTTATTCGACCTATACAGTATAGCTAAAAAAGAATATGAGATATACTCGCAGGTTGAGGGTTATTCACCTCAATCTGTTTCTGAAATTACGACAACAAATGCTAATCCTCAAAAAAATGCAACAACTTCAAAATATACATCTTTAACAGAGTTTATCAATGGTGGCACGGAAAAAATTTCTTATATGTTAGAGCATAAACAACCGAAAGATGGCTTGAAATTAAAGTGGTTGAAATCTAAGAGAGATGTTTTTTTATTGGTTGATGTATTGCATTTTACGGTTGCTGACATAAACAAATGCCTACACTTTAAAGGAGGGAAGAAATTAACATCAAGCAATAGAACACACAACAACGAGAACCCCAAGTTGCGTAGCATATTAGAGCAGTTGAAATAAGCTACTGCTATCTACAATTTATCTACATATTTATCTACAGCGCAATGGTCTTTATAACAGGCTGTTGCGCTTTTTATTTATATTTTTATCTATAATCATTATAGATTGTAACATTTGGATTATCAGCGAGTTATACGCTATCTTCGCAGTAACAAATCGCAACAAGACCAGTGCGCAGGGTCGATGTTGCTTAAATGCAAATGTTATGGAAAATGTAAATTTATCAACTTTGGGAGGTGATGTTAATATCACCCTCAAGCAGTCG
>JBCQUZ010000046.1:0-17709 GCA_047173645.1 Rikenellaceae bacterium | reverse complement strand
TACTACTTGATCGAATGATATTGACCCCATAGATAATAATGTGTGTGTGAATACACAAAGATAATACATCGTAGGTCATTTTCATCATTCTGGGTGACTGAAGGTCATGTGGGTTTCATATTTTTAAAGTATTAATATTATTATAAGTTTATTTTGACGATTTAAATAACAAACTATGTGCCACGCCCAAATAGGTGACATTTTGACATAAAAATGGCAGTTCACATCGGTTATGAACTGCCATTTTACGATTTAAAGAGCTTTTTCTACAACAAAGCCTCCAACTTTGCACGAAGAGCATCCTTTGTAAGTGCGCCAATTTGCTTGTCGACAATCTCGCCCCCTTTGAGCATAATGATCGTTGGGATATTGCGGATTGCAAACTTACCGACGATCTCGTCGTTCTCCTCTACGTCGCACTTTCCAATTACGATACGACCCTCATACTCAGCTGCTAACTCCTCGATGATAGGGGTGATAGCACGACATGGACCACACCATTCTGCCCAAAAATCAATTACTACTGGAAGTGATCCAGATGTCAATGTCTCGAAATTTTCACTTGTGATTGCTACTGCCATAATTTTAATATTTTATAATGTTTATATGTTAATTTTGTTACGTAATAGTGTAGTGTATATTATTATCCTCCAAATATCCTACCAACTCTTTGGAGAGTGTCACGCGTCTTTTTTTGGCAAAAAGGCTGAGTGATGTTCCACTCACAGGGTCATAAACCTTTATTTTGAGCGAAATTTTACCCTTCGAAGCATCAACTTTCGATGTGAAAGTCGAGATAAACTCCTTGGTGATTTCATTTGTGGGGATCACCACTATCAGCTCTTTGATCGCATTCTCCATCATTTCAGATAGTTGCACCATAGATAAGAGCTTAAGTTCCAACTCTCGCTCGCGATATGGGTGTTGTTGAACCTTGCCTCGAACGAATATAAAGTAGTTTACAAATAGATATTTGCGGAATGTTTCGTAATCCTTGCCAAAGAGAGCAAACTCATGCGTGCCGTTGTAATCCTCCATTGTAAATTTTCCCCATGGCTTACCCGTTTTAGTTGTTAGATTTTGCACCGAAGTTATCATTCCTGCAAACCCAATCTCTTGACCATTAAGTGGCTCAAGACTACTAAGATCGGAGAGTTGTGTTTTGCACATCTTCTTGATTATCACCTCATATTCATCCAACGGATGAGCCGACAAGAAGAGTCCGATCACCTCACGCTCCTTGTTGAGAGTCTCCAAATCACTCCAATCCAACACCGAAGGTGGGGTAGGGCGCTGTATATCGACATTGCCACAATCTCCACCAAATAGGCTTTGTTGCGCATTGCTCTTCTCCGCTTGGGTACGTTGACCATACTTGCCTAGCATCTCCATAAAAGTGACATTTGATTGAGCATCGGGTGCAAAAAATCTACTACGATGAAACTCCGTAAGAGTATCGAAAGCTCCTGCTAAGGCTAAGTTCTCAAGGCATTTACGATTAACTACAGAGAAGTTCACTCGCTCCATAAAATCATATATGTCGATAAACTTTCCGCCTCTTTCGCGCTCATTTACAATGCTTGCCACAGCAGCCTCGCCAACACCTTTGATCGCAGCCAATCCAAAACGAATATCACCTTTGTCGTTTGGTGCGAATTTATTGCGCGACTCATTTACGCAGGGTCCCATAACCTTGATTCCCATGCGTGTAGCCTCGTTCATGTATATTGTCAGCGTCTTAATATCTGCCAAATTTCGGCTAAGTAGCGCTGCCATATACTCCGAAGGGTAGTTTGCCTTAAGGTATGCTGTTTGGTATGCAATCCATGAATAACATGTTGCGTGAGATTTATTAAATGCGTATGATGCAAACTTTTCCCAGTCGCCCCAAATTTTATCTAATACCTTAGGATCGTGACCATTAGCCACACCTCCTTCGACGAATTTAGGCTTCATTTCGTCCAACTTATCGCGTAACTTTTTACCCATTGCCTTACGCAATGAGTCCGATTCACCACGGGTAAAGTTACCTAACAATCGACTCAGAAGCATGACTTGCTCTTGGTAGACCGTGATTCCATAGGTGTCCTTCAAATACTCCTCCATAATCGGGATGTCATATTCGATAGGTTTGCGTTCATGTTTACGATCCACAAAATCGGGGATATAATCCATAGGTCCTGGACGATAGAGGGCATTCATCGCGATAAGATCCTCAAATGTCGATGGTTGCAACTCCTTGAGGTACTTCTGCATACCTGCCGACTCAAACTGGAATGTGCCGACTGTGCGACCATCCGAATAGAGTTTGTATGTCGCCTCATCGGTTATTGAAATAGCTTCAATATCAACACTTTCTCTACGTGTTTGTTTGATATGCTCAACAGCATCCTTAATGATTGATAGGGTCTTAAGACCCAAAAAATCCATCTTTATGAGTCCTGTATCTTCGATAATAGATCCCTCGTATTGAGTAACCAACATCTTTTCACCCGTCTCCTTATCGTCGGCGGTACTTACTGGTACCCAGTCGGTTATATCATCACGACAGATAATTGTTCCACATGCGTGAACACCCGTATTACGCACATTTCCCTCCAACATACGCGCATATTTGATGGTTTGACTCATCACAGGATCCGAAGAATCCTCCGCCTGTTTGAGTTCGGGAACTGCCGCAATAACGTTATTTAGATTAATCTTTCCTCCATCAGGCAGTCGGTCGGGTATCAACTTACACAACCTATCCGATTCCGAGAGTGGGAGCCTCTGCACACGCGCCACATCTTTGATAGATGACTTTGTCGCCATCGTTCCAAATGTTATGATGTGCGCTACCTTCTCTTTACCATATTTTTGGGTCACATAGTTCAATACGCGTCCGCGACCATCATCATCGAAATCCACATCAATATCGGGAAGCGATATACGGTCGGGGTTCAAGAATCTCTCAAACAGCAGATCATATTTTATCGGGTCAATCATCGTGATTCCCAAACAATACGCCACTGCCGAACCTGCCGCTGATCCACGACCTGGCCCAACGGCAACATCCAATTGTTCGCGCGCTACACGTATAAAATCTTGAACAATAAGGAAGTAACCAGGGAATCCCATAGTTTTCATAATATGAAGCTCAAAATTTATTCGCTCCATCACATCCTCACTCAGAGGATCTCCATATCGTTGTTTAGCACCTTGTATAGATATTTCGCGTAGGTAATCCGCCTCAAACTTTATGCGATATAGTTTGTCGTATCCACCTAAGTTTTTGATCTTCTTCTCGCCATCCTCACGGCTCATTACCTCTTTACCATTTTCGTCGCATGTAAATTCGCGGAACAGATCTTCCTGAGTTAATCGTTCGCGATACTCCGCCTCGGTGCCGAATGATTCGGGGATCTCATATTCGGGCATAATGGGGGCGTTGTCGATCGAATACTCCTCCACCTTGTCGCAGATCTTCACCGTGTTCTCCATCGCTTCGGGAGTATCGCCAAAAATCGCGTGCATCTCCGACGAGGTTTTCATCCACTCCTGTTTGGTGTACAACATTCGCTTCTCGTCGTCTAGATCCTTACCCGTGCTGAGGCAAATTAGACGATCGTGCGCCTCCGCCTGCTCTTCGTCGACGAAGTGCACATCGTTGGAGCAGATTAGTGGAACAGAGCTCTCTGCCGACAACTCCTTAAGAGCCTTGTTTACCTTCTCTTGAATCACATGAGCCTCATAGTTAGCTCTCTGAACTGTCGGTTTGTGGTATTGAAGCTCTAGGTAATAATTCTCTCCAAAGACTCTTTTGTGCCATTCAACAGATTCGCGAGCTCCCTCCATATCGTCGGCTGTGATCCTCTTCGCCACCTCACCTCCGATACATGCCGAACAACAGATCAGCCCTTCGCTATATTTCTCGATCTCGGCACGTTCGGTTCGTGGACGCATATAAAATCCATGAGTCCACGCCTTTGATACGATCTTTATGAGGTTGTGATACCCCTTAATATTCTTTGCCAAAAGTATCAAGTGATAACCACTCTGATCTTGCTTACCTTCGCGCATTGCCATGCCTCGACGTGCGACATAGACCTCGCAGCCGATGATGGGTTTGAATTTAAGTTTACGCTTTAGTTCATATATCTTCTCTTCGCGTTTCTCGATGGAGATTTTTGGCTCTATGCCATCCTCTATGAGGGTTCCAGTTTGCAAATCGAGAATCTCCTTTTCGAGTTTTTTAATCTCCCCCTTGAATCCCTTCTTCTTCTTGCCCAAGTAGTTCAAAAACTCCTTGATTGCAAACATTGCTCCGTGGTCGGTCACAGCGATTCCAGGCATCCCATCTGCCATAGCTTTATCTACTAGCTTGGGGATACTTGCCTGACCATCAAGGATCGAATATTGGGTGTGGACGTGAAGATGTACGAAGTTTTGCATCGTGAAATTAATATATTGCAAAGATAATTTTTATTTTGTGAAATATTGGTAGAAAATTTGCATTTTCTATATAATATTTGTAACTTTAGGTGACTATGTAAATTAATAATCAAGTGACCTATTGATGAACCTTTAACATGAAAACTTATGCAAGTAGACACAATGGTTGTACTCAAGGAGTATGACATTTTATCAAATGCCGAAATGGCAAAAGCACTTCTGGATGATGCTGGAATGTGGTGTATGGTCAACAATGAATATATGTCGACCATCTATCCAACAGGAATTGCTCCAGCACAACTAATCACCCGTCAAGAGGATGCTCCACGAGCTCTCGAAATCATCTCTGCCTTGATCTTTGAGGAGGATGAATTTGAAGAGGAGGTAGTTGTCGAAGCGTAAACTAATTGTTGTTTACTCTTCTTCGTCGCTATTCCAAATCTTCCAAGCAGCTTCGGCTTGACCAATAAGCATCGCTTGACCATTACAAATCTTAGCCCCTCGATCTTGCCCAAAACTTAGGAATTGGGTAAGCGGGGGGTTATAAACCAAATCATATAGATAGTGGTTGGGGGTTAGGTATGCGTATGGCAACTTCGGGAAACTCTCCACATTGGGGTATGTTCCAAGAGGTGTAGCATTAATAATCAATCTATATTCCGCTATCATTTCGGGGGTAATATCGTCATAGGTGATGTTACCTTTGGTGATGTCGCGCGACACAATCAGATATTCGATACCCAACTCCGCCATCAAATATTGCACCGATTGAGCAGCTCCTCCAGTGCCCAAGATCAAAGCGTGGGTTGGTATGTCGCCACCCAAAAACTTTAGCATCGAATCTCTAAGTCCCATGATGTCGGTATTGTAACCTCGTCGTTTGCCATCCTTTGAGATCTTGACACAATTCACCGCGCCAATAATCTCTGCTTCGGGCGAAAGGGAGTCTAAATAATCGATGATTTGGAGTTTGTAGGGTATTGTGATATTAAACCCTACAACCTCCTTATCATCAAATAGACGCTCTTCGACCTCCTCGATTTTAGAGAGTTCTTGGAGTCTATATTCGCAGTCAGAGATACCCTCCTTCGAAAATTTTTCGGCAAAGTATTTGCCCGAAAAAGAGTGGGGTAGATGCTCCCCTATGAGTGCAAATTTTCTCATATTCTTTACAAATAGGTATTATTATAACAGATATTTAATCAATACAAATCCACCGATCAAAAGCACCGTAAATGCGAGCGCCAACAAGTTGAAGTACTTCTCTATAAACCCTTTGATAGGCGATCCGAACTTCCAAATAAGTCCCGAAACCATAAAGAATCTAGCTCCACGCGCCACAATCGAGGCGATGAGGAACATCACAAAATCAATGTTGAATACTCCTGCCGAGATAGTGATAATCTTGTATGGCACGGGTGTAAATCCTGCGGTGAATACAATCCAAAAGTTATATGTGTTGTATAGCTCCTCGACCTTCGCGAAACTCTCTACCGAGAATACATGATCGAAGAACCAACGTGCCACAGCGGTATATTCGCCACCGCCACTTTGCCACAAATAATATCCGATGGCGTATCCCGTAATAGCTCCACAAATAGAACCCAAAGTACATACCGCAGCGAATTTAAACGACTTTGATGGAGCACCTAAACACAACGCGATAAGCAATACATCGGGTGGAATAGGGAAAAAACTAGATTCTGCAAATGCAAATGCAAAAAGAGCTACCCATCCATACTTTGAGTTACCCCACGATAGCATCCAATTATAAAGTGCCTTCATATTATTTTGTTTTATAGTTTGTTATGTTTTTAAAACCAAGCAATAACTCCTTGGTTTGTAAGCGTTTTTTACCTGCCAATTGGATTGATTCAATATATATTACACCATCATTACACTCGACACCTATGTATTTACGGTCATCACTTATGATGCGACCTATCTCTGTTTGTTCCTTTGGTTCGAACCTAACCTCAAATATTTTAGCGGTTGTTGCGGCTTCGCCATCTACACCCAATAGGTTTGTCCACGCTGCAGGATATGGCGAAAGTCCCCTCACGAAGTTCACAATCCTCTCTCCACTCCACGTCCAATCGATCAAACAATTCTCCTTGAAGATCTTTGGCGCTGGACGCATCTGCGATGTTGTTATAGAGTCCTGAGCCACAGGAGTGACATCTCCCGAGGCGATTCTCTCGACACTCTCCACAACCAAATCTTGCCCCACATTCATCAACTTTTCATATAGAGAACCGACATTATCCTCCGCCAAAATCTCCACTTCGCGTTGAGCTAGGATTGCCCCTTCGTCGATCTTGTGGTTAAGCATAAATGTGGTGACTCCGCTCTTTGTATCGCCATTGATTATGGCGTGGTTGATCGGTGCAGCACCTCTATAATCGGGTAGTAATGACGCATGAAGGTTGAATGTGCCTAGTCGTGGCATGCTCCATACCACTTCGGGCAACATCCTAAATGCGATGATAACCCCAAGGTCGGCATCCCAGCTTTTGAGCTCCGCCAAAAACTCCTCGTCGCGCAACTTTTCGGGTTGCAGAATCGGAAGTCCCAACCTCACAGCCTCGCGTTTCACGTCGCATTCATATACTTTTTGTCCTCGCCCCGCCGCACGGTCGGGTGTGGTGACAACTCCCACCACATTATACCCCTCCTCGACAAGTCGTTTGAGCGATGGCACCGAAAATTCGGGGGTTCCGAGGAACACTATGCGTAACTCCTTTGCACTCTTCATCTTCATTTATTGCGTGTGTGTTGTGTGGTTATAGCTTTGTGGTGATCCCCCCTAGGGTGTGCCCCATACGCTCCTCCTTTGTGGCTAGGTAACGCACATCGTGCACATTTGGAGCGATGATGATAGGAACTATTTCGCTGATTGTAAGTCCATATCCCTCCAATCCAATCTTCTTTGTGGGGTTATTTGTAATAAGTCTCATCTTCGATATTCCAAGTTCGCGGATGATGCTTGCTCCCACTCCATAATCTCTTTCGTCGGGTTTGAATCCAAGCTCTACATTTGCATCCACAGTGTCGAGCCCCTCATCTTGAAGTTTGTAGGCTCTAATTTTGTTGAACAGACCAATTCCGCGACCCTCCTGCATCAAGTAGATCACGGCACCTTTACCCTCCTTTTCGACCATTTGCAAAGCGGTGTGTAGCTGTGCGCCACAATCGCAACGGCACGAACCTAGGATGTCACCTGTAGCGCATGACGAGTGGACGCGAAGAAGCACAGGCTCATCTTTATCCCACCAACCTTTCGTGATGGCGATATGTTCCAAGCCATTGCTTTTTTGGCGGAAGATTGTGATTTTGAAATCTCCCCATTGGGTAGGTAGATCTACTGTGTCGCCAAACTCCACGATAGACTCTTGTCTGAGTCTATATGCGATAAGGTCGGCAATCGAGATGATCTTCATATTGTGTTTCTTGGCAACCTCTATAAGTTGTGGCATACGAGCCATTGTGCCATCCTCGTTCATAATTTCGATAAGTGCAGCGGCAGGTTGCAATCCAGCTAATCTTGCCATGTCGACACCTGCCTCGGTGTGACCTGGGCGACGAAGTACCCCCTTTTGGCGAGCACGAAGTGGGTTGATATGACCTGGGCGACCAAGATCCGTAGGTTTTGTTGCTGGGTTGGCAAGTGCGCGAAGAGTTGCTGCACGGTCGTGGATTGATACTCCCGTAGAGCAACCCTCGATCAAATCAACCGTAACTGTAAATGGTGTGCCTAGCAATGATGTGTTGTTGCCCTCCATCATCTGTAGTTGTAGCTCCTTGCAACGCTCCTCGCTGAGTGGAGCACACAACAAACCTCTTCCTTCGGATAACATAAAGTTAACCTGCTCTTCGGTTATTTTCTCTGCGGCAACAATAAAATCACCCTCATTTTCGCGATCCTCATCGTCGACAACGATAACTATTTTACCCTCGCGAAAATCCTCTATCGCCTCCTTTATTGTGCTTAATGCAAAATTTTGATCCATCATATTACTCTTTTTTCTTATTTATTTTACTTTTAAAATATGCTCCCATCCTCTTTGTTTGATTTATGTATGAATCAAAATCAAAGAGTGCAGAGTCATTAGTTGCTTTATATGTCAAAAATATCGCTATCGGGGTGAGTATCATCGCCGAGATCCACATCCCCGAGAATGAATCCCAATTACCCTCCTTAGCCATCTTTTCACCCGAAAGGCTTATGACGTAGTAGATAACAAAAAACAGAACCGACACCACAACAGGCATTCCCAATCCTCCGCGCCTAATGATCGCTCCCAAGGGGGCTCCAATCAAGAAGAATATGATAATCGAGATTGGAGTAGTGAGTTTTTTATGCCACTCCACCTTACTTTTGTATAGTTCCGTGAGACCTATCTTTGCGCTTGTTTCGTCGTACGAATATAGGTTTCGGGAGTTCTTAGCTTGTTGTCGAGCGCTATTCCATACTCGTTGTGATTGTCGAGCATTAAGCGTTGGAAGTGAATCAAGGAGTTTAATATCAGCATATTCACTTTTGTCTATCATCAATGAATCCACTTGCTCCACGACCGAATTATCGACTGAGAAGAGTTGCTGCCTTAACAGGGGATCATATGATTTAATGGTGCTTTCGCTCACAATCTTGTCCAATGAATCAATATCTTGTTTGAGCTGTGTGATATTTTTGGTTTGCGAATTAGATACCGAATTTGCATCCGTGCGGTTATCCATCGCAAAGCCATCCATAGGCATGGTAAGTAGTTGTTTGTCAAATGTATTGTGGCGTAGATTACTTTGTTCATACCACATTGAACCGCGCGTTTGTTCGTAGGTATGACCATGAAATAGGGTTACCATGAGTAACTTTTTGTCGTCCGACAAACGAATGTATCCTGAATCGGCTATTGTTGTTGTCATATTTCCGCGCATATCGCGGTTGTCATATATCAAAACATCGCGAAGTAGCTTTGTGTCGGGCTCCTGCTTTTCGACCCTGATACTCATATTTTCGATTCCATTAAAAAATAGTCCATCCTTAAACTCGATGACCTGCTTTTGTTTGCGGATGTCGTAGAGTGTGCTAAACATCTTTTTGTTGGCGTATGGTACCAAATCGTTGATGATAAAGAAGCTACCGATCGAAATTACCACAATCAAGTATATCAATGGTTCGATGATTTTGGGCAATGACATTCCTGCCGACTTCATCGCCAGCAACTCATAATTTTCGCCCAAGTTACCCATTGTCATAATCGCCGCAAGCAACAATGCCAAAGGCAAACCAAGAGGAACCATATTTATCATGGCATAGCTAAGTAGCTCGACGATGATGCTAAATTCGAGACCCTTACCAACAAGTTCGTCGATATATCTCCATACGAAGTTCATCATCAAGATAAACATCACAATGAAGAATGTCATAATCATTGGACCCAAAAAGGTCTTAAGTACTAATTTATGTATGGTTTTCATCTTTTATCAATTCCGAAGTAGGATGCAAAGATACAATTTTTAACTCAAAATAAAAATATGTTTATCAAACGAATCGTAATAGAGTATTATTATCAATTAAAATTGTAATTTTGTGGCGAATTTAATATTATTATAGATGCCTCGTAGAGTCAATTTTCACACCTTGGGGTGTAAACTAAATTTTTCGGAGAGTTCAACCCTTGCACGCCAATTCGAGCAGGGAGGGTTTCAGCGTGTCGATGCGCGTGATGAATCGGATATATGTGTTATCAACACCTGCTCTGTGACCGAACATTCAGATAAAAAATGTCGTAACCTCATACGCAAACTTCATCGTACCAACCCCAACGCTATAATTGCCGTGACGGGGTGTTATGCCCAACTCAAACCACACGATATTTCACAAATCGAGGGTGTCGATTTGGTGCTTAGCAACAACGACAAAGGGTCATTATTCGAGCGCGTTGTGGCACTTTCGGGCAAAGGAAAGGGTAGTGGCGATGCCGAAGTAACGAGCTGTTCGACCGAAGAGCTAACTAACTTTTTTGCAGCCTTTTCGAGTGGCGATAGAACACGCGCATTTCTCAAAGTACAAGATGGTTGCGATTATAAATGTTCATATTGCACAATCCACTATGCGCGCGGAGCAAGTCGCAATCAACCCATTGCGGAGATTGTCGAAGCGGCGCAAAAAATAGCCCAAGGGGGGCAGCGTGAAGTTGTAATCACGGGGATCAACACAGGCGATTTTGGTCGTTCGACGGGTGAGAAATTTATAGATCTTCTGCGTGCATTGGATTTAGTTGAGGGGATCGATAGATATAGAATATCATCTATAGAGCCTAATCTTCTAACTGATGAGATTATTGAGTTTTGTGCCAAATCTGCGAAGTTTCAACCCCATTTTCATATACCATTACAGAGTGGATCGGATGAAATTTTGGGGCTTATGCGTAGACGATATACCACCTCTAAATTTGCAGATCGCATAGCTAAGGTTCGCGAATATATGCCCGATGCTTTTATAGGCATAGATGTGATTGTCGGTTTCCCAGGCGAAACAGATGACCATTTTTTGCAAACTGTAGAGTTTTTAAGGGGTGTTAAACCTGCTTTTATACATATCTTTCCATTTTCGGAGAGGGCTGGAACCCCTGCTGTAGGGTTGCCAGGCAAGGTGTCGCCACAAGTGGCATCGGCAAGGGTCGAGGCTTTGGAGGCTTTGTGCGAAGATCTACATAGTAAGTTTTGCGAAAAATGGTGCGGTTGCGATGCCGATGTATTGTTTGAAAGTACCGAACGAGGAGGGTGGATGTTGGGATATACATCCGAATATGTACGAATTAGAGTCCCTTTTAAAAAGGAGGCTATAAATAAAATTTGCCGAGTGAAATTGGGAGAGATGAATGATAAGTGTGAATTGCTAGGCGAAATCATCAGTGAAATCTAATTTTAAATAGACGTAAATTATGGCAAAGATGTGTGATACATGTCCACTCCGTGGGGCTTATGACAAGAACAAAAAATCTCTTTTGGGTCGCTTTTGGCGCTGGCATATTAATTTCTGCCCAGGGTGGAGTGCATACTACAAAACCTTGGATCTTGAGGCTCGACAAAAGATCAAGGTGGAGTATGATTTTGAAAGATAGTGGTTCTTGAAAATGTTTTCTTAAAAATGTAGTAATATTGTAACAATGTTAGGGATGGTAGGTTTGTAGATTATAAACCTATTATCTCAAATTATTGTGTCAAATGATTTGTATTTTGTATTAAATAGTGCTTTTTAAAATATTTTTGTTACCTTTGTGACGTATATTTTGTATAATTTAAACAAAACCGCATGGGGGGATTTTTACTTGTTTTATATATGTTTGTATTATTCGTAAAGGGTTGTGTATTTTATATTATACCTATTGAATGAGTGGTGTTGCTATTAATAATAAAACTTATCAAAATGAGATAAATTTCCTCTTGGCTATTTAACCCATAAATATGAAAAATTTAATATTAAAAATGGCTGTCGCTGTAACCATGGCTCTAGTGGTTACAATTTCGGCTTATGCTCAACAAAGCGACCAAGAGTCAAGGGTGATTATCGGCACCTACGTTTCGGTTCAAAATGATAAAATCAAGATCAGTGGTCGAGATGGCAATATCTATCTATTGGATAAAGAGAATATTGACAGTTCTGTTATCTTAAGAAATGAATCTGACCAACTATATGTATTATGTTCTGATGGATTAAAGGAACTTAAGGCAGGGTCTACAGTGGTAATTAATGTCAAGGGTATTGTGTTGGTGGAGGTTAAGGAGATTCAAAATATTTAAGAAGGCTATGAGAACTGAACAAATAAAATATCTGTTAATGAGTGTAGCTTTATTGTGTTGCACATCATATAGCGTTGACGCACAAAATAGCTATACAACATCAAAAATAATCGAAGGAAAGAACCACCGCGAAGTGGGTGAAAATATAGAGGTCACCAATACAAATGGTGATACTTTTGTGTTGTCGAAGGGTGATGTAACAACTTCGATAGTTGTAGAGCGCCAAATTAATGAGGTCAAAATAGAGAGTATCGGAGCAGAGAGTATTATTCAAGGGTTGGAGAGCGATGTAGTGGTGATAAATGTAAGCGGTCTAACTATCATAACCAAAAGCAAAGTGGATCCAGTTCCAGTAGTAGCTGATACCCAAATGGTCGCAACAACCACCGATCAAACGAATGGTGCTGTAGTTGATGATTCGGAATATATCTCTGACGAGGGGTTGACTATAAATGATGGATCTATAGATAACTCTCGAATGTTTGAATTTATGTTATCCATAGGTGCAGGTTGTTTGCTGTATGATGAAACAGTCTTTGTTGTGAATGGACAAATGAGAGGTTTGTTTAGGGTTAATTCTCGTTTCAGAGCTGGTTTGGCATTGTCGGGCGACATCTATACATTCCCTGCGGAGGTTGGATTGAACTATACCGATTCTCCTAAATCACTATATATGGTTGATATTATGGCAGCTTTTGATGTGTCGTTGTGGAACGCCTCAAAATATCCAGCAATTTTGCCAGCTCGACTAACTGCCGACATAGGATATGGAACATCTATGAGTAGTGCAGGCTATAGTGGTGTGGCACTAAGTCCAGGATTGTTGTGGCATATTGTTAAGAATGACAACAAATCAAAGATGTGTCTATCGGCAAATTATAAATTCCAATATTTAAACGAGGATAGTTATGCAACTAGCGTGATCCTTAGTATAGGTTATAAGTTTTAATAAATTTAAATATCATATAAAATGAAAAGATTAATATATTTATTTGGAGTAATAGCTACTATTTTATCGTCATGTACAAAAATGCCTGATTATGGAGGAGGTAATAATAATCCTGAGACACCAGAATCAGATATAAATATTGTAGTTATTGACGACGAGACCTTGGAGTCAAATTGTGCATCTATCAGTGAAGATCAAATTACATTTTCAAACCTTGATAAAGATCAGATACCATCGGTTGGTGATATTATCAATGGAGGTATATCGACAGCTACACCAGATGGTTTTTTGGGACGAGTAACATCTGTTGATAGTAGCTCTGGAGAGGTATCTGTTAGCTATGAGGTTGTGGCTATAGAGGATGTTGTTGAGGAGTTAGATATTGATGAAACTTATGAATTAGAGATTGAGGAGATCGTGTATTACGATGAAGATGGAACTATTATTGATGTAGATTCGACAAAAGTTGAACTTGCTGTATCCAAAACTGTAACATTAAGTCAAACATATACGCAAACAAGCGGTAATACAACATTAAAATCACAAGTTAGTCTATCTGCAGGAATCAGCGCTAATTTGAAATATGAAATCAAGGATTATGCTATTGATGAATTTGAATTTACATTAACTCCGAGTGTTGAGTTAGCATCAATATTGAGTTATGCAATCGAAGCTAAATATGAGAAGAGCTTTGTTTTTGTGACTGTAAAATATAGTAAAATTAAATTTGTAACACCAGCAGGTCTTATCGTTGTTTTAACGCCAGCTACAGATTATGGTTTGACTTTCGATGCATCAGGCAAAGCAGAATTTGAAGCTAAAGTAAGTGGAAGCATGTCTATGCCAGTAGGATTTAGCTATAACAAAGGTGTTTATGAAAATATCTTTGACCCTAAAGTCAGCGGAGGTGTTGAATTTACTGGAGGTATAAGTGGATCAGCCTCTATTGGGTTGACTGCTAGTACTATAGTGTATCCATATATTTTCAAGAGCCTTTGTATTGGTACAGAAATTTCATATCCAAAACTAGAATTATCGGCGGGAGTTTCATCTACAACAACCGTAAATTCAACAACTCTTGATACCAAAGTATCATATAGTGCAGGAGTAACATCTAGTACTTACATCAAAGCAGGTGTGTTTAAATTATCTTATGATAGTGAATTGTTGTCTAAAACAGAGGTATTATGGAGTCAAAATGCACTACCAACTATTGACAACTTTGAGGTATCAACATATGGCTCTGTCATAGCATCGTATGATTTGAAAACTGCTCCATATTTTAATATGAAAAGCTCGGGATTCTGTTGGTCGGAGAGTCCGAACCCACAATTGACAGACAACTTTAATGATTTTGGAACTCTAGATTCATTATCAACATCAAGCAACTATTCATATACATTGCCTGACTTGTCGTCAAATCAAACCTATTATATTCGTCCATATTTTGAAGGATGGATTGATACCTATTATGGTGAAGAGACCTCTTTTACGACAAGTTTAACAGAGATGTCGATAAGTGTCGGAGATAATGGAAATTGGGCAGATGATGCTTATGAAGTATATCTAAACGATCACCTTATTGGAACAACAGAAATAGGTGCTATTAATAATATTGGTATTGATAACCTTAACTCAGGATATGCAATTTTGATGGTTAAATGTATTGTTGCTCCAGATAATGTCGGTACTTTGGGTATAACGCTCAACAATGGTATTACGATCTATGGTGAATCTACAACATCTCTATCTGCGACTTTGACATATGGTGAATCGAGACAATGGATAATTGATATTCCAGAAGTAGCAACTACCACAATGGCTGTTATGCAATATAACGATAGCCAAAATGAATTTGAAGTAAAACAAAAATAATGTACAAAACAACAAAATTTCTTACGCTATTAATCCTCTGCTGTTGTTGCTGCAACACTGTCGAAGCGCAATGGTTGGAGGTGAAGAACGAAAAGGATGATCGCTCGATTTCGATTAAGATGAAGGATGGAATGTCGAGTTCGCGAGTGATTGTGAGTTCGTCACTGTCTCTGAAGTTTGAGAGTAATATGGGTGATGTGACCGATGAAAGTATCGGTAGTGGAGTTGTTAATGGTCTTAACTCCGATACTATCTATTTCTTTATGTCTGAGTCATATAAACGCATAATTACGGTTTCAGCTGAAGGGTATCCTCCTGTTGTGATTCCACTGTCACTTTCACCAAAAGAGACATATCGTTGCTTTGTTTTTGATTCAAACAAAAAGGAAGATGAAGAGTCTAATGTGAATACTTCGCATTGGCAATTTAAGATGGCTCAAAGTTTCGATTTTGGAAATGATGGATTTCAAGAGGATCAAATAGAGGCTTTGAACTGGTATGCAAAGGCAGCGGAGCAAGGGCATGGTTTGGCGCAAGTAACCCTCGGAAAGAAATATGCTACGGGGGGTGATGGGTTCGATAAAGATTTAGTTAAGTCGGCAAGATGGTTTTTGATTGCCGCTCAACAAAACTACAACGTCGCACAATATGCCATTGCGAATTGCTTTTTGCAGGGTAATGGAGTGACTAAGAATCTCGAAAAGGCATACTATTGGTTTCAACAATCGGCAGATAAGGGTATCGATATTGCGCGTTATAAAATGGTAGATATGTTGCTTGATGGTTATGGTACCGATACACATGTCGACAATCTATTGGAGTGGTTTAGAATATATGCCGAAGAGAACTTTTCGGAGGCACAATATATATATGGTAAACTGTTGTTGGGACGTAAATCATCACCTCAAAATGATAGTATAGCCATTGATTATATTAATAAGGCTATCGAACTATCTAATACAGAGGCAATGTTGTTTTTGGGAGAGAGATATTTGAACAAAGATCTGGATCAATACAACGCTATCAAAGGTATGGAGCTGTTTCGTATGGCTGATGGGTTGAATAGTGACCAAGCAAAAGGTTTGATCTCGAAATATGAGCAGGCGTTATCTCGCGAAGAGGTGTTCGCATATACGATGCACTTTGCCGATGAAGGTAATGCCGACGATATGGCGAGTTTAGCATATATGTATTATCATGGCTTGGGTGTGGATGTTGACTACTCAAAGGCTTTTGAATATTACGAAAAATCATCTGAACAAAGAACAGAAAATGGTTATGTCGGTTTGGGATTGTGCTATTACTATGGTCATGGTGTAGATCAAGATTATGATAAAGCATATGAAAATCTTGTGATAGGAGGTCAAAATGGCAACTCTATAGCTGTTAGTATGTTGGGTCAATGTTATTATTATGGTTATGGAGTAGATCAAAATTATGATAAAGCCTTTGATCTATTTACCAAATCCAATAATAACGCTAATAGTGTGGCTTTGAATGGTTTAGGTTTATGTTATTGTTATGGTAGAGGTGTTGGTGAGAGTATCGCAAAGGGATTTGAGCTATTTCAAGAGTCTTTAAAATTGGATGGATATAGTGCAGGATTGAGCCTTGGAGATTATTACTACAATATGTCTCCAAATTCAAAAAATAGCGAAGCTCAAAGATATTATACTCTTGCTGCAAAGGTTGGAAATCCCGAAGCTCAAAACAAATTAGGATTGCAACTATTTGACCAATCAGTGGTTAAGGAGTTTCATAAAATTTCGAAATCAAGGGTCGATACAGTTCTTATTGTTGCGAATGCAGATATTTTTTCGAGTACTACGGAATATTTCAAATTGAGTGGTGAAGATAGCTACTTTAAAGGAGGATATAACTATGCTTATGCTTTGGTATCGACACTAAACAATGGAAGCATCGTTGGTTCGTCTCAAGGTAAAGAGGCTGTTGAAGTGTTGAGGAAGTGGGCAAAAAAGGGTTACAAGGATGCTATGATTGCAATTGCCTCTTACTATAAATATGATATTGGAATAGATCTCGAAGAGGCATACGATTGGAGTAAAAAAGCGGTAGATGAGACCACAGGAGATAAGAGTTTAGATGCTTTATATAGAGCTCTTTTAGGTTGTTTGGAGTTTGACGAGGCGAATGCTTTGGCTAAAATAGCTAATACTACACCGAATGAAATCTATGCTAGAGGAGCCAAAAATATGGAACAAGCGGCTAAAGATGGGGCGTTATTTGTATATGATCGCCTACACACCTACGAGAAGGAGATAAATGGCGATAGGAAACGTGCGAAGGTATGGGATAAAGAGAGTGAGCTATTATCTGAAGATCAAAAAAAATACCCTCGAATTATCTCTTTAAAGAGGTAATTAAATGGTATAGAAGAATTTATGCTCTTTACTTATCGCTGGGTATAATAGCTGAAAAATAGCTGAGATAAAAAAGTAGTTTGATGAAATAAGTTTCATTAAACTACTTTTTATGTTGTAGTTATATCTTTTTTGTGTATATTTGTGGTTAGTTAAACCAAATTTATACCTATGAAACACCTAAAAAACCTTTTTGCTATTTTTATGCTGTGCTTATGCACATTGAATGCCAATGCAAATGATGGCTATATAACCGTCAACTCTATC
>JBCQUZ010000045.1:0-17882 GCA_047173645.1 Rikenellaceae bacterium | reverse complement strand
TTATATTCAATGCGATTTGTTTCACTCATAATGATACAAAAATAGTGATTTTATTTTAATCTCTCCACAAAGGTTGTGATTGCCAATCTTTTGGGAATCCCATAGCGTTTGTATCTATTGTAGGATAGTCAGCAAGTAGTTGTATCAACTTCTCCTTGAAGCTATTGTTTGGTGATACCGAGCAGAGTAGGTACTTTATCATAGATAACCTATAAAATGTTCTACTGTTGTCTACGTCGTTATCAATCCAACCATATTTAGGTCGTTTCGGAGACATAACAGATAGTGGTAGAGATCTATTCCACAAACGAGAGTGATGACAACAGATATTACGAACTCCAGCAAGAGATAACATCCAACTTTCAAGAACATCGGAGCTAAGTCCAAACTGCTGTGAGATTTTCTTTTGTAGCGATTTCTGATTTAGACCTTTGAATATTCTACTCAAATTACCGAAGGTTAATATCTCGGCTATCATCCACGATGGAGGATATGGATCGCTGTAACACTTCTTGAAGTGGATTATAAAGTCGTCATTGCTACGCTCGATGTCTCGATTTATACTGTTGATAAATTTATCAAACCACTTTATCTCAATACTTTTATTCGTTCTTTTATCTATGCTACGAATAATTCTAAAGTTTTGAGGCGCAGTCATCCAAAATGGATCGTTGAAAAATTCACTTGATGTATTTACTATAACACTTCTTAATGCAACCTCAATTTTTTCAATCTCATTAAAGCATAGAAGTCGTAGCTTTCTATCAAAGCGGTACATATCCATAGCTTGCTTAAATGTGCTATTTGGCTTGTAGCTATGATCTGTTTTGATTTCGTTCAAAAGAGGAAAGAAGTATGCGCTTAATCTGAAGTAGCCGATATTTTGAATATATGCTGCGGCTTTTGTTGTGTTAGATATAGTTAAGCCCCTATTTTGTAGTATATCTACAAGCTCTGCTGGGGTTTTGAAACTCTTTAAGTATTTAGTTCTCATAGGTATAAAAATAAAACGACCCGCCGATTTGAGCATTGTGAAGAGGCTTGGCAGGTACTATTAAGTGCAAAGATAATATATAATTTGTATTTTTCCAAGTGCACGTTGATTTTTTTTTGCAAAAAATGTTCCTTTATTATTTCGCTCTCCTTCTATTGTGATGTCATATAGCTCTTCTTTGACCATATGGCAGATAGCGCATCCCCGTCTCTTTAAACGCCATCTATTTGGGCGTAACACGCTTAAAAGTTATAAAGTCAGTAGAGAAGAATACAGTACCACGTCCGCATTTTGATGTTTTTGTTAATATCTTATTGTCAATACTTTGCGTCATATTCTAATGCTTTATATGTCGTAAAAGTTTACTACTTTTACGACATATAAATAGTATCTGAAAGATTTTTCACAATACACATAAATAGAGATGTAATTTTGTTGCGAAACAACTGTGTTTTACAACTCCTCACGAATAAACCGCTGCACATCTTCTGGGGAATAATAGTTCTTACCACCAAAGTTTTTATACTTTAGTTTTCCTGATGTTCGCCATAGATACAATTGGCTTTTTGAAACTCTCAGCATCTGCAACAGATCCTGATTATCATAGAGTAAAACCCCCTCAATGCAGTGGCGAGCCTTTATTACAGTCTCTATTTTGGATGATAGCCTATCAATACTATCTTGAATACGAAGAGCGAATAGCTCCAAATCATCTTTTGTTACCATACATTACACCCCCTTTATAAAATATTTTTCGTTGCTCATATCTTGAATTATTAGATTGTTATCTTTAAGATACTTAATATAGCTCTTGGCAGTCCTTTCGCTAACGTCGAGTATAGCTTGAAGCTTCTCGCATAGGTCGGTTGATGTTATGTGTTCAACCTCATTATATATGCTATCCACAGCCTTGCTCAGGTCCACTCTTTTACGTTGCTCTTTATCTTCCTGCGACTTCTCACCTCCATAGGTATGCATACCTGAAGTTTTATCCCACGAGAATTGCATCAAAGGAACATCGAGAGGGCTACCATCACGTACTTTTAAGGCTTTAACAACTGATATAGCAGGATTTTTATCTTTCTCTATCGAAATTATTGCAGCAGATTTGCGCTGAAGCTCTGATCCCAAATGTCCACGTAGCTTCAATCCATTGGGGATATAGTGCAGAACACAGATAATACAGGTGTTGTATATACCAGCCAAACGATATAGCTCATCGACAAGAGCGACACTCTCGCCCTCATCATTTGCGCAACGCACAAGATCCGCAACACCATCAATTACTACCATATGTATGCCTCCAAATTCAAAGTGGTATCTATCCATACTCTCTACGATGGTGCTCAGTCGCTCTTTTCTTGATAGCGCAGTGAGACAATTCGCCTTAAACTCTTTGGGTTTATCATTGGGTCGCCCAGCACGGCGAAGCAAGTTCTTTACATTTTTATGAAGCTGCACATCAGACTGCTCAGTATCATACAACAATACTGCTTTATGGTCGCTATTGCTCATCACCGATGTTCCGAGCGTGTCAATCTTTGACTGCTCGTCGCCTATACAGCCTGCCATAAGCGCAGCAACATAGTTGCTTTTTCCTGTTCCTTCGCCACCTGTAATACAAAGGATATTGCCCCCACTTCCAAGTGGCACACCTGCGGCTGATATAATTTCGTATGCTTGACGTGGCGGTTTATCAAAATCAACCTCACACGACTTTAATATGCTCATAGTTGTAGAATACATAGAATCTAATATTGTTAGAAATAGATTTATAAAGTCTTTTTTTGTATATCCAATCTTGAAGTAGTCGGATATATCCTTTTCGCACGTCTCTCCACTCAAGGGTAGCTCTATACGTTTAAGATTATATGTTGTAAATCTATTAACCAATTTATTGCTATCCTTAATTCCAGTTGAGTCCATATCGTAAAGCACAACTATGTGCTTAAAGCGGTGATAGAGTGATTGTATTATATTCTCAGAGACTCCACTGGTCTCACTATTGAAACATACTGCGTTAAACCCCTTAGCAGAGAGTGATAATACATCTTTCTCCCCACTTGTGATAAAGACCATATCCCCTTTAGAGGGGAGCTGAATAAGCCCGAAACAGTACTCCTCATCTTTATCACCTCCATAATAAAATCTATTCTTCGCAAATGGGCGATATACCTTAATAAACTTCTCGTGCATATATCCGAATAGTGGCGAGGATGATGATGAGCGTATGCAATATTTATTACCCTCTTGGCTAACACTATTAAATTCGACTAATGAAACCACTCTAAATCGCTCCAATACACTTTCGGTAATGCCATACTGTTGCCAAAACCTCAACTCACTCTCACGGATTGGTTGTGTCTTGATCGTGTATGGTCTGGGTTCAGACTTAGGCTCACGCTTCTCTATATTCTCTGGCGTTATTGCAAATTGAGTTTGTGATCGTTTGGCATAGTTTGACCCACTACCATTTGGTGTATCGTCTATTCCCAAACCCATATCTCGATTGATAATCTTCATTATCTCGACAAAATCAGCAGACCTATTACTATCCAACCGATTTAATCCTCCCACAAGGAAAAAGCTATCACCTGAATAATCCTCATTGCCAAAATCCTTCATCTTGTATATTCCCTTGTTGTTTACATATAAACTACAAGAGGCTCGATTGTCATTGTATAGAGGGTTGTGGAAATTCTTACCAACTCTACACCTCGCCGAAATATAGTGTCGGAAAATATCCAGACCATTATTGGTCAAATTTAGTATCTTGTCTCTGCTTAACATAGTTCAAATGGCATTCAATAACATCATCAATGGTAACTTTACACCCCTTGAAGGAGTATCTATCAAGAAATCGCCTAATATCTTCAATGCGATAGCGAATCCTTCCGCCATCATCAATAAAGGCGAGCTTCCCCTCGTCTCGTTTACGCCAAAGAGTCTTTGTGCTTGTGCGTAAATACGTGCATAGGTCATAGTTGTCTATGACAAGCGACTCTATGGTGAGGTGCCTATTCTCCTCTTCCAATCTCCTTATATAGTCGCTAATATTCGATATGTTATCCTCTAATTTTTTGAAAGCCTCAGAGGTGATAGTTATTACATCCATATGCAAACGCTTTATTGTTTCTTTACGCTGCAAAGTAAGATAATTGCAAAATGGAAAACGTATTAGGTTCGTGAACCTACTATGATATTTATGGCAACTTTTTTGCAACCGTATTTGACAATCAAGTGTTTAGCTTTGGTAACACTGGTGATTTAGCCTCAAACCATAGTTTTGTCAATTTGCGGTTCTTTTTGAAAGCCAAATTTAGCCTTAGAGAAGAAGTGAGGCGACAAGAATTATCGTAACCAACAGTAACCAATAAAATGGCAATTTATCCATTAACCCTTTAAGGCTTTTGTAAGGGGAACAGTAGTAGGTGCAAGGTGCAAGTGCAATTATATATATTGCACTTGCACCTTGCACCTACTACTGAAACTCTGTTAATCAACGATTTGCATATTCCAAAAATTATGCTTAACTTTGAACCCAGATAAAGGGGTATGTATATCGACCGATATGGATAATAATTCGGGTCTCTAAATGGTTACTCCTTTGATGGAATGAATTTGTAAGTTTCTGACTTATAGCAATATGTGGGGTGAGGTTCATAATCCTCTCTCTCCGCCAAAGGCTCTGGACTTTGAAAACAAGACAGAGTGAAAAAGCGGTAAAAGTCCTATAAATCATTGATTTATAGGACTTTTTTTAGCTTCATATAGGACTTTCATATTTCGATATAGGACTTTTGTAAACACACTTCTGTCTCCAAATCGTTACCCCTCTCAAAAAAATCCAAAAAGGGTAACGATTAAGTGATATAAGTCCACTATCGGGTGATGTAAGTCCACTATCTTATAATCTCATTTACAATTAGTTGAATTAACTTTGCAGCATTAAAAAATGAGTATGAGAAGTACATTTAAAGTCCTCTTCTATCTAAAGAAAGGCAGAGAAACAGCCTCTGGTGAGGTAATGATTATGGCACGTATCACCGTGAATGGTGAAAAATGTCAATTTAGCACAAAGCAGAAAATTGCACCTGATTTGTGGAGCGTTGAAGCTGCTAAAGCGATTGGTCGCTCGAAAGAGATACAGAGCATCAATATGCTCCTTGATGATATTAAAGCCAATATTATTAGGATCTATCACGATATGCAGCTCACGGACAACTACGTGACTGCCGAGAAGGTGCGCAATAGATTTATGGGCAGCAATGATGATTGCGTCACAATCCTCGAACTATTTCAAAAGCACAATGATGATGTTCAGGCATTAGTAGGTATCACCAAATCAAAATCCACATATCAAAAATATGAGGTTGCTCGCAAGCATCTATCTGAGTTTATACGCTTTAAGTATAATATGTCGGATATGTATGTCAATGAGATAACACCTATGTTTATAGATAACCTCAAAGTATATCTAATGACTGTCGGCAAGTGCGGAGAGAATACAACCTCTAAATTTTTACAATCATTCAAGCGCATAACCATCATAGCGAGGGATAATGGCTTTATGAAGATCGACCCATTTGCCAATCACAAGATCCGTATCAAGAAGGTTGATAGAGGCTACCTTACAGAGCAGGAAGTTGCAACAATCGTCCAAAAGAAGTTCGCCTCAGAGCGTTTGAGCCAAGTGCGTGACATATTTGTCTTCTCTTGCTTCAGCGGACTTGCGTATATTGATCTTGCAAATCTAACAAAGGCTAATATCCAAACCTCGTTCGATGGAAACCTATGGATTATGACCAAACGCCAAAAGACCAACACTACGGTGAATGTCCCTCTAATGAAGATACCACGAATAATTTTGGCTAAATATGAGGGTAAATTAAAGGATGATATGCTACTGCCAATGATTAGTAATCAGAAACTTAACTGTTATTTGAAGGAGATTGCCGACGTATGTGGAATTGATAAAAATCTGACTTTTCACCTCGCTCGTCACACATTTGCAACGACCACTACGCTCGCCAAAGGAATACCTATCGAAACTGTGTCGAGAATGCTTGGACACACAAATATTTCGACCACTCAAATTTATGCCAGAATCACTAACGATAAGATTAGCAAGGATATGGATGGTTTGTCAGAGAAGTTCTCTAATATCGAAAATATGTTTGAGGATGACAAACCAAAGAGAAAGTATGTTCGCAAGGTAAAAGTTGGTTAGCTATCCACAAAAGGGTAACGAATAGGTAACGATTTAGGTAACTGAGGGGTAACGATTTACCAATTAACATATTGATTATAAAATGGATATAACAACAATACAAAATAGAATATTTGAAATTAGAGGGCAGCGAGTAATGCTTGATTTTCACCTCGCTGAGCTGTATGAGGTACAAACAAAGGCTCTTAAACAAGCCGTAAAGCGAAACGAGCGTAGATTCCCAACAGATTTTCGCTTCACATTAACTCGTGAGGAGTTTGAGCAACTGGTCACAATTTGTGACCAGTTACCCACGACGTTAAAACATAGTTCAGTTTTGCCAGACTGCTTCACCGAGCAGGGTGTGGCAATGCTATCTTCCGTGTTACGTTCCGATAGAGCCATTGATGTGAACATCTCTATTATTCGTGCATTTGTGGATATGCGCAGAATGGTCGCAGGCTATAAGGAGCTGGCGGAGCGCATAGAGCAGCTCGAAATCAGTACAGATGCACAATTCAATGAGCTGTACCAAGCCCTTACAGAACTTATGAGCAAGCCTGAGGTGGAAGAAACCCCAAGACGTAGAATAGGATATTAAATATATATAGGTATGAGACGAGGAATAATGACTATTGACCACTGCAACGGCGATATAGTAGTAACAATAGATAGAGAAAATGGCAACGTGTGGCATACACCAAGCGAGATTGCCGATATGTTTATGATAAATAGAGCCTCTGTTGTGGCTAATGCAAAGCGCATATTCAATGACGAGGAGCTACTCGAAAACGATGTTGTGCGTTGCGACAATCGTGTGGTCTATTATAATTTGGATATGATAATCGCCCTTGCCTTTAGGTGCAAGGGTGCGGTGTGTCGCAAATTCAGAGAGTGGCTACGCCATCAAGCACTTCGACCTGTGGCAAATGCGCAACCTCTGATTATACATCTTGGGAATGGGTTATTTATTTCATAATTAAGCAAGAGCCTAATTCTTTAGGCTCAATAGCACTCATCCCCTAACGAAGAATACATATAATTGTTTTAATTGAATATGTTATACCCAAATATATCATCAAATTGCTTTGTTATTTTAGAGATAAAAAAATCTAAACGAGCCAAAATCTCAGACAGGGTCAAGCCTGAAATATCAATGTCAATCTTTTCATATTCTTCAAAGAATACGCACCAATCAATCCCACGACAATTTATTTTCGGGTTAATTTTTACATAATTATTTATAGTAAAAGCCATCATATTTATTGTTACAATAAATTGGGCATAGTGATTATATAGTTGAAAGTAACAAATTCTGTCTTTTGGATTTAGTTTTTCTACTGCTTTGTCTCTTGCAGTGTTGCACGGCTCGATATACATATAGCAGCGTTCTGCAATTCGATCAATATAAGGAGCAAAATAATTAATCATCCATAATTCATAATAGTGATTTTGCACCTCATCAAAAGTAAATAATCTAATATTTGTATTTGCGATATATTTGATTGCACCAGATTGAAAACCGCACTTTGATACAATATAACCTATATTACATCCTGTTTCATTCATCACGGTTGTGAATGAATGAATTATGGATTGACTAATAGGCGTGTTCCAATTTTTACATTCCACAATGTAACTTATTTTATCAACACTATTAGGATCAAAGGCTGATACATCAACTTCAACTTCGCCTCTCGGTGTTTGAATTATTTTTTCAGTCTCTGCTATGAGTCCTACTTGATTGAATAGTAGACATACTTTATTCTGCAAATCTCTCCAATCTTTAGCAGGAGGGAAAATATTAATGTCCATACAATTATGAATAAAAAGATTGATATAATATGCAAATATAATAAAATTTAATCTCTCAAATCCTATCTCCCTCATAAATCCTCCACGAATATTGTCATCTATCAGTCGGCTCTGTGGTAGTTTCATTGCGGGTGCAAAGGTATTTCCAGTCGCTTAACGTAAAAACAAGGTCGAGCAGCGGAGCTGTTTATGGCAAAATCTCCACACTCTTTACAAGAGGTAGTATTTCACCATAAAACCTTGCTTTTCCTACTCCCTACACCTTTTGATGCACACGAAACGAAACGACCGAACCGACGGAAAGACGCATATAAAAAAATGTCGGATTTAAGAGATAGGAAATGTTTTTAATGTTTGAAACTTCACTCCCTCACCTCAAAAAATCCACATATAATTAAAAAACAGAGCAGAGATGACAACACAGACACTTACATACAGCGCAGTAGTAGAGATGATGGATAAGAGCTACACATTGGCATATCTTGACCATAGTGATAATTTGGATAGCCACACGCAGATCATTGGCGATTGCATACGTGCCAAGTCCGTAGATACACTTTTCGAGCAGATTGGATATTGGTATGACGAGGCAGAGAGCGGACGTGTAGACGAGATTATCGAGGAGCTAAAGGCACAATGCACCGAGCAGGGATACACAGAGGAGGAGATAGAGGAGGTTTTTGACACCTACATTGACACCATACGTGAGGAGATTGCAAATCGTGATGATAGCAATATTGTAGATACGTTGTTGAAGAATACCGCACCACTACCTATCCGCATCGAGATGCACTCCAACTTCGACTGCATAAACTCACACCACTTCGAGGGCAAGTACAGCTATGACCACAGCTACTTTGGCGATATGGTAAACGCACTCAATCTCAACCCACGCAAGGTAAAGGAGATGTTCGAGCAGAGTGGCATCGAGTGTTTCGGAGAGTTCCCCGACAAGGCGGAGCGCAACGGAGAGGAGCGAGTGAGCTACCTATCATTTGCCACCGAGATTTCAAACTCTGTATCTCCTGCAAACCTCTTGACCTTTATGGCTACAATCAATGTTTCGGAGCTATTCGAGGCAGGTTTTGAAGTCGAGAGCGTAACAATACCAAAGGGCAATAGTTGCGGTTTGTATTCTCCTTTCTCTGGTGGTGGCTCTATTATGGAGATGGAGTTAGAGCGAGATGTTACACTTCACCTCAAGGGAGTAAGCAAGTTCGACCACTTCGACATCGCCATAGACGAGGATAGCGACAGCGGTTACTCACTCCAAGATGTTTACGGAGTTGTGACCTCATTCTTTGGTAAGCCAATAACCATTAACCCACTTAAAACAGAGCAGTAATGAACACAGCACTTCACATACTAAGCAAAATCCTATCAACCATTTGGACGATAGCGATGATACCATTGCAACTTATTTTAACGGTGGTATTCGCACTCATACTATATGTACTTATGTATGCCCTAATAATTGGCGCAATAATTTGGATTTTAACTTTATAAATTTTGAACAATGAGCATAGCAATAGATCATAAATACCTACTTCGCATAGCATATTACAGCACGAGCCACTACCCACATGAGGCACTCACAGCGGAGTTATTCAACACCACTTTTGGCTCTGTTATGGGAGCGCACTACTTCGAGAAGTGGCAACACGTTGTCAAGTTTGACATCTTAAAGATGATAGCATACTTCGGCATCGACACCGCAGAGGGACAGAAGTTTTGCGATATGTTGGCAGGACAGATCGAGAGATACGAAACACGCATAAACAGATAAAGATATGAGACATCTATTTTTAGCACTTTTGGCAACCATCACCATATCGTGCGACAAGCAGGAGAGCATCGAACCGACATACGATTTTGCACTCTCAACACAGCCACAGAGTTACACCATCACAGCAGGGCAGACCATCGAGATAGCGTGCGAGCTACATAAAAGCTACTTCTATGCTGACAATGCTGAGTTTGCATTGAGCTATGAGCAGTCGGAGGGTTTTGGCACTTTGGCAATGGAGGGCAACAGACTGAGCGAGGGCAAGAGCTACACACTTCCCAAAGGCGAATTTACCCTCAGCTACACAGCACAGGGCGAGGAGAACCACAAGTTACAACTCGTCATCACAGACCAATTTGGCAACCACGAGTATCAATCAATCCAATTTACGCACTATGAGTGATCTGCAACACACCACAAGTGGCTTAGGTTTCTTTTGCGAGAAGATAGGCTACCACGACATTCGCCTAACAATCCAATATGGCAACGGACAGCGATACAAACTCGACCACACACGAGATGTAAACGAGTTCCACCAATTCGCCTATGCAAGCGTTGTGAACAGCGCACACACCCAATATATAATAAACAGCGAGGATGCACAAGAGATAATGGCATACCTCACACAATCAAATATCTAAAAATTTACAACTATGACACAAGAGATCAAAAATATCAAGCTATCAACAATCAGAGTAAACGCTAACAACCCACGCAAATCACTCAATGAGCAGACCCTTGAAGAGCTTGCGCAGAGCATCAAGGCAGTCGGAGTTCTGCAACCTATCATCGTGCAGAACACCAACGAGCCACAGAGTGAGTACACCTTTGAGATTATTTGCGGAGAGCGCAGATTTAGAGCATCGCAGATGTTGGAAATGGAAACCATCCCTGCAATCGTCAAGGTTGGAGTTCGTGCCGATGAAGTGTTGGAGATGGCACTTACCGAGAATCTACTTCGTGAGGACATCGCCCCAATCGAGGAGATGATGGTTTACACGGAGCTGATCGAGGAGCGCAACTACACAGTTGAAAAGTTGATGGAGCGTTTCGGGAAAAGTGAGAGTTATATCCGTAGCCGAATGAGATTGACATCTCTTATCGAGGAGTTCCGCACCCTGCTCACTGCCGATATTATCACCATTGGTACAGCCATCGAGCTATCAAAGTATTCGAGGGAGATCCAAGCGGAGGTGTACGATACGCACTTTGCGGAGGGTGTAAACTACCAAAATTGGAGAGGCAACAGCACCAAGAGCATTGCTGAGAGTTTGGAGCGTAGCTACTCGACTGATTTAGAGGATTACTTCTTCGATAAATTGGAGTGTTATAATTGCAGTTTCAACACGCAGGTTATCTCGCTATTCACCGATGATACTCTTTGCGGACGATGCACAAACCGCAAATGCCTAAAGGCAAAGAACACCGCCTACATCGTTGAGCGTGCCATCGACACCCACGAGCGCAACCCCGAATTACCTCTTGCACGCTATGATTATCGCTTTGACGAGAGCGCAGTCGAGGAGCTAACCGCCAAAGGTTACGAAGTTGCAGTGGTCGATTGGTGTAGGGAGTGCCCAGTTGAGCCTAACTATGATGATTTCGAGGACGAGGCAGAATGGAATGCCGAGATGGACAAATATGGCAAGGAGACACAAAAGCTCTTCGACCAATACCAAAGTGGTAAAGTCAAGATGTATGCCCTAATTGGTTCGCAGGGCGTAACACTCTCATATCTAACGCTATCATCATCTTCAGCAAGCTCCATTGCGGAGACACCTTTGATGAAGTTGCAGAGCCAAGATAAGCGCAATAAGGAGATCGCCACAGAGAAGTCAATCGCAGAGATCAAAGATTTGGTAAAGGGTCTCGATGTTACGCAGGGCGATTTCTCAGCCTTTGAGGAGCAGATAACCTACTTCGCAATGGCAAAGGCTCTCCGCAGTGAACACTTTGCAATGGTTGGTTTTGAGGATAAAAACTACCTCACAGACGAGGATAGGTGGACTTTAGTTTACAACCTAACGGAAGAGAAACGCACCATCATCAAGCGTGACTACATCGTCAGCACCCTACGTGATGCACAGCGAGGAAACTACACCGCAGTAATGCTTTTAGGCTATGCCGAGCAACACGCAGAGGAGCAGATGAAAGAGATCCAAGCGACCCACAACGAGGTCTATGAGAAACGCCATGAGCGCATCGAGGAGAAGATCGCAGTAATTGAGAACGAGTAAAAATTCGGTGGTATAGAGTGGTATTAAGGATTACACCACTCTATACCACCTCAAACCACTAATATAATGAGCGAACAAAATAGTTTAGGTGCAATAAGCACCTGCCCCAACGGAGCGGAGAAATACACATATTTCAACATAACACCAAGAGCAAAAACCAAGTTAGGCAGGAGGTGTCAATATGAATATCGCCACCTCGATGGGCAGTTGTTCTCTTGTGTTGGACACAACTTAGAGAAATGCAGAGCCAAGCGAGACGAGTGGTTGGAGAGTATTAGTTGTAGCTAATATCAGAGCGAACAAACGAACTCATATTACAGCTAATATTTCAGCTCACATTCCAACTAATATTTCCACTCACAATAAAATATGAGTGGAAATATTAGCCATTTTATTAACACATTAAACAACAAGTATATAAAGATGAATACACGCATTATTACAGTATCAAACAACAAAGGCGGAGTGGCGAAAACCACCACCTGCACAACGCTACTTTTTGCGTTGGCAAAAAGGGGTTACAAAGTATTGGGCATAGACCTCGACCCACAGCGCAACCTATCCATTGCATTGGGTGCGCAGAGTAAGCAGACCATAGTCGCAGCATTTGAAAACTTCATATCTGGAGCCGATGATATAACGCTCCAGCCCGAAGTTATAAAGGAGAATTTGTCAGTGGTCAGCGCATCACCAAAATTGGAGCAGATCGAGCAAATGTTGGTGGCTCAACCTGCACGAGAAAACATCCTCAAAAGTTTCATTGCTGATCTACTCAAGGCGGAGCATTACGACTTCATTATCATCGACACCCGACCAAGTTTGGGAGTACTCACCACCAATGCTATCGTTGCATCGACAGATATTATCGTCCCGATAGAAACGGACTTTTTAGCTATTCAAGGTGTGCTCGACTTAATCAAAAAGCTAAAAAGAATCATATCCCTAACAAACCCCGACCTAAACATCTTAGGGTTCGTAGCGACCAAATACAACAAGGGTGTCAATATGAATGACAATGCACTGAAATATCTTTGCGACACCTACGACGAAGTGATGTTCCAAACAGTGATCCGCAAGAACATCGCCCTCTCGGAGGCTATCTCCAAGAGTGTGTCAATCTTCGACTACAAACCCGACTCAAAGGGTGCAGCCGACTACGATAACTTAGCGACCGAAATATTAATACGCATAAACGGGTAACGATGAAAGGTAAAGATTTCTTTGGCAACCTCCGAGAGAGCAACGATGATGACTTCGATTTTGAGTTGCCCAACGTAGGCACACCACCACCCAAGAAGGGCAACGTCATCAAGCAGCTCTCCATCGAGAAGAACGCCACCAATATCAACGTTACGGTAACACTCAACCAAGAGCTATTCCGTAAGATTGACAAGGTGCAAAAGGAGATGCAAAAGCGGAGCAAAAACAAGGTTAGCAAGAGCCGAGTTATCACCAAGATATGCGAGCAATTCCTCTCTGAATATGATGGTTAGCGTATTAGTTGCAGCTAATAATCTGACTAATAATCCAACTAACGTTCCAGCTAATATTTCAACTAATAGTGTGGCTCATATTTCTACTCACATAATAGCTAATTAAACAACTAATAAAGTAGCTAATATTTTGTCGGGAATAGTTTTCAACCCAACATATTTGAAAACTATTCCCGATTCTATTCTAAGGCAGA
Source organism: Rikenellaceae bacterium (assembly GCA_047173645.1). Classification (GTDB taxonomy): domain Bacteria; phylum Bacteroidota; class Bacteroidia; order Bacteroidales; family Rikenellaceae; genus Alistipes. The sequence goes on along the minus strand of JBCQUZ010000045.1, from coordinate 4,154 downwards.
GCCAACTCAAAGGTGCTAAATCAAGATTTAGCCAATATCTATTCCTATTCCCTTTGTCTATCCTCCACATTGTCGGCTGCGGTTGATAACTCACTCATTCTTCATTACGAGTGCAAAGGTATTTCCAGTCGTTTGACGAAGATACAATATCAGGCAGAGGTTCTGTTTGTGCTGAAATCTCCACACTCCTCAAGAGGTTGTATTTCAGCGCAAAATATTGTCGCTTCTACTCCTTACACCTTATTAGCACACGAAACTCAAATTCCCTCACCTCCAAATCCGCATAAATTACAAACACTTAATAACTTACAATTATGATGACAACGAACAGAATCAGCCTACTTGGCAACGCAACACGTAAAGCAACTATCAAGACCTTTGACGATGGCAACCGAGTTGCACAACTATCACTCGCCACCAACGAGCGTGGTTTCACCACCAAAAGCGGTATTGTAGTACCCGAAAGAGTCGATTTTCACACACTTATCATCAAGGGTGGATTGGTCAATGTAGCCGAGAAGTACATCGACAAAGGGTCAAAGCTATGTGTTATTGGCACACTTCGCTACCGAGATTTCACAACTAACGAGGGGCAGAAGTGCCGTGTCGCTGAGATCCACGTCAAAGAGATTGAGTTGCTTGGAGGCAAGAGAGCCAACACGCCAGATCAGCTAAATACGGAGGAGATGGCAGTCGAGCAAAAGGTGGTCTATACCTCAAATGATGAAGATGATGACTTGCCATTTTAATCGCTAACATAGTCGCCAAAAAAGGTCGGACTTTCATCCCACGAGGGAATGAAAGTCCGATTTTCTTTGTTTATAAAACAGTTTAATTTAGTACGATCTCCTATCTTTTTTACTGCCTTTGCAGTTGAAGGAATGGAAGCATAATTTGCCTCTATGGAAACTAAAGAAAAGATATTAAAGTTATTCTCTGGAGGTTTGCAAAAAGCAACATGAACAGAAAAATCACAATAATAATTAGCCCACATTTTGCCAGCTTAATTTAATTAAGTAATTTTACGCAAGATATTTAGTTATATACAAACGCCAGGCGAGGGAATAGCAACTAATATAATAATGGTTCTTTGTTACTCAAGCTATCAAACTAATATATTCTAAAGAAACTATAAAAACAGTGTATTCTTTATGCATTTGCAAACTACAGGCACAACTTTTATTTGTGTACTTGTCACGTCACCAATATGAAACCGCAGCAAAGCGGCTAAATTTTAAAAATAATATAGGTATAACACTATCTATAAGTATCGCTCTGATATTTCAGATTCAATATCTTTGATAGATTTACCAGTGGCATCCATAAGTTGTATGAGGTGATAAATTAAGTCTGACGTTTTGGTAATCAAGGTGTCATAATTGCCACTTAGAGCCACATCTGTAGTATTGGTGCAATCTTCACATAAGGCTTGTGTTATCTGCTTGACACTATCTGGAGATAGTTTGTATTCCTGCTGAATTAAAGCATATAATTTGCGTACTGCACCTTCTGTTGTGTCTCCATTTAGATGAAAGCAACTACGTGCCCCAGTGTGACAAGTTGGACCAATTGGAACAACACGAATAAGAAGAGTGTCATCATCACAGTCAGAATAGATCTTAACAATATTAAGATAGTGCCCACTTGTCTCACCTTTTGTCCAAAGAGTTGAACGAGTTCTACTATAAAATGTCACTCGTCCATCTGTTATACTTTTTATATAAGCCTCTTTGTTCATATATCCCATCATTAGAACCTCTAATGAGTGGTCGTCTTGAATAATGACAGGGATTAGTCCATCACTACTCTTTGCAAAATCAAGTTTCGCTAATGAAATAGAATCTGTAACCATAGCAATTAAATTTACAATACTGCATTAAAGAAGTAACCCAAAGCTACAATCGCAACGGTGACCGTACCGAAAAATATTCCGATTAGCCTCCAGTTCATCACCTTTTTGAGTAGCGTAGCCTCTGGAAGCGATAAGCCCACAACCGCCATCATAAAGGCAATTGCCGTTCCCATTGGGATCCCTTTTGCTACAAATACCTCTATCACGGGGACAATTCCTGCGGCGTTAGCATACATCGGCACAGCAAGAATTGTCGCTAATGGTACTGAATACCACTTATCTCCGCCTAAGTATTGCTCGAAGAACCCCTCTGGAACATATCCGTGAATTGCTGCTCCAATAGCTATTCCGATGATGATATATAGGAATACACTCTTTACGATATTCAAGGAGTCCTTCACAATTTGTGGCAAACGCTTTAGGAATGGAACCTTATGATCCTCCCACTCTTCGGTTGTATGGTCGCCATCTTTTTGTAATTGCAATACCCAAGGACTCAACTGATTTTCGAGCTTGAGCTTACCTAAGAACCAGCCTCCGACTGTACCTAATAACAATCCCGATACAACATAAATAATTGTCGTCTGAACACCAAAAGCACTAAGAAACATCGCCACAGCCACCTCATTGACAAGTGGAGAGGTAATTAAGAATGCAAAGGTTACTCCAAGCGGTATGCCACCCTTCACGAAGCCAATGAATAGCGGGATAGACGAACACGAGCAGAATGGAGTGATAGCACCAAATAGAGCTGCAAAAAAGTATTGAAAGCCATACAACTTTTTGGTTGTAAGGAAGTGGCGTAGTTTATCAATTGGAAAATAGGCATTTATCACACCCATCACCACACTAATCAAGAAGAGTAGTATTACGATCTTTATGGTGTCGTAAAAGAAGAAATTTACCGCTGCACCTAAGTGTGTCTCGGCTGTTAGTCCAAATGTGTCGTAGACTAACCAATCTGCAAATTGTTGTATCATGTCATTTTATAAATTATCATTCGTAGATATACGAACATTGATTGTTGAAAAAATGCTGCATTTTTCAGCAGCACTATATTGCTATATTTTAGCAGTCGCCACCACAAGAACATTTTGGAATAGTGAATCCCTTAATGTCACGCATATAGAATCTAGAGAATCGCTCTTTTATATGATCACGCACACGACGGAACTCACTCTCAATAAATTCAGGAGTACCGACAGCTTCCGATGGATCATCAAATCCGAAGTGAAGACGATTTTTGACCTTTCCAGTAAACATTGGGCAAGCCTCATTTGCTCCTCCACAAACCGTGATGACGTAATCCCACTCCTCATCAAGGTATTTATTCACTGAGTCGGATGTCTGCATCGAGATGTCAATCCCTGCCTCCGCCATCACTTTTACTGCGCCCTCATTAAGCCTTCCTGTTGCAGCCGTACCTGCGGAGCACACTGTTAACTCTTTTCCAAATGATTGCAAAAAGCCGTGTGCCATCTGGCTACGACAGCTATTTCCTGTACATAAAATTAGTACTTTCATAATTTATCTATTTTAATAGCCCTGCTATCTTAAACTTAATCTGTGTCTTAAACTCCTCTGGTGAGTTCTTCGCTTTTGAGAACCCTAAATCCGTTAGATTGTTTCGGCTCTCCTTGCCATCTTTCCACTTATTGACATATAATGATGACCACGTTACCTCATACTCATCTGCTATCGCCTCGCCCTCATCTGTCGAGATGTCAATCACTTTCATCTTTAACTTGCCAGCTTTGATCGCATCAGCGAAGTCGCTACTCACAACCTCACTCGTTAGTTTCTCGATGGCATTACACGTGATACAGCGTTGTTTGCCGTGAAAATATAACACCTCTACAATATCCTCTTTCGCTGCGGTTGCCCCACGCTTTTTAGACTCACCACCTATACACGATGTGAAAAGTGCTAACACAGCAATGAGTGCAAATAATATTTTCTTCATCATCTATTTGGTTAAGAGTTCTTTGATTTCAGCTGTCGTAGGTTTCTTTCCAGCGACAACAACTTTACCATCTACAACAATCGCAGGGAGCGACATAACATTGAACTCCATAATCTTCATCAAATCCTCCTCTTTGATGATTGTAGCCTCGATGCTCAACTCTGCAACAGCCTCTTTTACTCTCTCGTGTACCAGTTTGCAGCTACTGCAACCTGTACCTAAAATCTTTCCAGTTAATATCCAAATAAAATCGGATAAAGTTTATAATTAAATTTGTTTTTACTACTTTTGTATCAAGGTGTTAAGAGGAGTTAGGCTCTGCTGGGGAGCAACCTATCA
>JBCQUZ010000191.1:0-2704 GCA_047173645.1 Rikenellaceae bacterium | reverse complement strand
CAATCGTTATCTTATATTGTCGCCCTATATAGGCGAAACCCTTGCCTATTTCAAGTAGAAAGCTCTGCAGGTTTTCGATGATTTGGTTCTCAATATCGCCCTCTAAATATCTCTCTTTTTGAGGTAGGTTGATAAACTCCAGAACGTATGGGTCTTTGATAATATCCTCTGCTCGTTGAATTTCCAATCCATTTCGAGACAGTTCCAATACACCCTCTTTATCTTTACTCAAAGCCAAGCGGTGAAAAAGTAGGCTTTTCTTTTGGCGTTTTAACTCCCTGACGCTCCAATCCTCTCGCTCGCATTGAGCTACATAGAAGCTCATTTCGAGGGGGTCGTCCAAGTTTAAGAGTTCAACATAATGACTCCAACTCAATTTTCCAGACAGTGTCTGGATTTTTTGGCATTTCAAATATAACTGTCGAATCAAAAATAGATTAGAACGGCTAAACCCCTTTCCATATATATTACTTAAATCTTTTGATAGTTTGGAAATCAACGCCTTTCCATACTCTGCACGAACCTCTCCACCTTGCTCAAACTCCACAATATAACGTCCAATGCCCCAATATGTTTGAACCATAATATTATTAACAGAACGATTAGCTTCTCTACGCCCCTCGACAAGTAGAGTTCCAATCTGCTCTATCAGCGTGTTATACTGGTTGTTATCTATTTTAGCTATATTTTTTACCATAACGCAAAGATAGTGATTTATGTGGAATATAATGTAATGTTGCTAAATTTTGATTATATTTGCGGTGAACACAAACAAATAAATATTACTAAATGAGATAGAAACAAGAATAATATTACATACATAAACTGCGAATCCCCTCAAAAACAACCACATTCGACGTGATTTTTGCAGTATAAGACATTTGTAGCTCGTGTGATTTAGCACGAGTCTAATTGAGTGTCTTATAGGTGCGTGGTTGTACCTTGAGGGGGATTGATTAGTACTCGTGCTTTTTTATTTACCTCTAAAACAACCACAAATGGAAGTAAACAAACAAATTGCGGTAGCCTTCACAGGCTATCGTGAATCTAAATTATTGGGTAGAACCAAGAACAAATCATTCTTAGCTAAACTCATTAGTAACTCCAAGAATGAGAAATTACAGGACATCATCCATCGCACCTACGAGGCTGTCGAGAAGCTCTACAATGATGGCTGTCGGCTCTATATCACTGGTATGAGCGATGGGTTTGACCTTATCGGGGGACAAGCAGTCATTGACCTCAAACAGAAGTATTCCGATGTAAAACTTATGGCAGTAGTCCCTTTCGTTGGGCAGGAGGAGCGATACACCATTCAAGACCAAGCGACCTACGACTTCGTATTGGAACACTCCGACGAGGTGGTGACTTTAGCTGAAAAATTTGTCGATGACAGTCAATATTTACGTCGCAATGACTATATGTTGGAGCGTGCAACGCACATTGTCTGCTACTTTGATGGGCGGCGAGGTGGTACTATGTACACCTATAACAGAGCCAAGAAAGCGGGTCTGGAGATAATAAATATCTGCGAGTAGCACCTTATCAAAATCCACCCTCAGCCACTAATTACAGGGCAGAGGGTGGATTTTTTTGGTTTTTTTGCTACTTTTTTCGACCGCCTTAGCTCACTGTAAAAAAGTAGCGGACAAGCTGGGGTGCTTGTCCGTGTTGTCTCTACTTGTGTTGAAAATTATTACATACTCCATTGCAATAGCCGCCAACATTACACGTTGCACATACGGCATAGCTCGCTGGAGTGTAGTGTCGGCATTGACTTGTGGTGGCGGTCTTTAACTCTAACCACCTATCACGTTTCTCTTGGCAATGCTCCAAAGAGTGTCCGATGCAACTATATAACTCGCCATCGGTGTGGCGGTAATCGTACTGCCATCTTTTACCCTTAGCTCTTAGTCGTGGTTGCAAATTAAAGGTGGTGTATTTCTCCTCTCCTTGTGGGCAAATTGATATGCCATTGCTGTTGATTGTGTTCATCGTTTTAAGCTGTTAGTCGTTGTTGTATCTGATTTATATTATTGTTTACGAGGTTGATAATTTGCGGTTGCTCTGCCACCTGCTCGTTGCATACTCCTCTGCACTGCACCACTTGGAGCGTGTCGAGGGATATTTCGATGGTTGCCACTCGTGCGCCATCTATTGTGGCGGATAGGATAAGGCTCTTCTCTTTGCTGTGGTAGCTACCTACGCAGTGGTGCATCACCTCACCCTCTTCGATGTGTTCCAATACGCTCTCCAACACTCGCACCTGCAACGCTCCATCGGAGAATATCAGACCAAAGAATTTAGCCTTTAGCTCCTTGAATTTCTCCTCGTCCTTGAGTGCATTGAGCCTATCTTGTTCGGCTCGCTCCTGCGCTCGTTGCTCCTCTCTGCGCTTAACGAGTCGGTCGTGTTCCGCTGTTAAGTTGGTGGGGCAAACATATTTGGGGCTGTTGGTGTCTTTGCCGAAGTGTTGGAGCAGGTCTATGTAGTCGCACCACGTTGTGCCATCGGTGATGGTGTAGTTGTTGCGCACAGCAATTTTGATAGATGCCCAATACTTTTCAATGTCGTTCATACCTCTCTTTGCGAAGTGGCGGAATAGTCCAATCTGCCCAACTTTGTAGAGTGTCTCGGCTCTGTTGCTTGTGAGCAGTGAACGGAATAGGTCAAGCGGTGTGAGGTTGTGAAACTCCCCCTTAAA
>JBCQUZ010000044.1:0-18291 GCA_047173645.1 Rikenellaceae bacterium | reverse complement strand
AAAATTTTATCGCTTAGGCGGAATAAATTTGAGCCTGGCTCCGATTTGTTTCGCCTTTTCTTATGTCCCTATAGTTTCTTGACCTCAATTCAGTTGCATTTGCAGGTTGAATTCAGCAATAAAAAACTAATAAAATGAAAGTAATAATAGTGCTTGGCGCAAGCATAGAAAAAGATATTCAATCTTGCATCAACAAAGAGATTGTAAATAAGGCTATATTGGAAACAGATCTGAATATTTATTCAAACGTAATGACCAATGACAATCTGCCTTGGGTCGAGATTTGGGATCGTTTAGGATATTTATCTCATATCACAGAATGTGAAAGAAGTTATATCGGTGGTATGTCAGCAGAGGCTGTTGTCAAAAATAGATACTGGATAGATATGGCAGTAAACCCAACTCTTGAATTAACGATAGAATACCCTTCTGCCCCATTAAGTATTCACATTGTATTTAATGAAGAACTCAATAAGAAAATTTACGAGGTCTTTGGACACTACGACCCTGATTATTTAGAAGGTATGCTTGGCGGTATTTGGAGAGGAGACATTGCGCCTCAAACGGGTGATTATTTTAATTTCTGCCATATCTACCCATCAATGTTCGGAATTGGGGAGTACAGTTTTCAACAGGGATATTGGGAAGATGAAGAGTCTCGCAGGAAAATGCACAAAATTGTAGAAGATAATTATGTCCAAGTAACTGCTCGACGTTTCTACGGAGAAAATGAACTGTGGTTAACATTAGGTTGTGGCAAGGCAATATATTAATCCTTTGTAACTAATATTCAACTAACATAAAAATATTAGTTGAATATTAGTTATTTATTAAAACTCACAGCAATAGACATATACAGCATGAATACAAGAATTATCACAGTGTCAAACAACAAAGGAGGAGTGGCAAAGACCACCACCTGCGTAACCTTACTACAAGCTCTTGCCAAGAGAGGTTATCGAGTGCTTGGAATAGATTTAGACCCCCAACGTAATCTTTCGATAGCATTGGGGGCAAAGAGCAAAGTGACCATCGTTAATGCGTTCAACGACCACATCAATATGAATGATAACGTAGCTCTACCCATCGAGAACATCCGAGAGAATTTGGATGTCGTGAGCGCATCACCAATGCTTGAGGGAATGGAGCAGATGTTGGTGGCGCAACCATCGAGGGAGAATATATTGAGGGCATTTATCGCTCGCACCCTTAAAATTGAGCAGTATGACTTCATAATCATCGACACTCGACCAAGTTTGGGAGTACTCACCACGAATGCTATCGTTGCATCTACGGATATTATCGTCCCGATAGAAACGGACTTTTTAGCTATTCAAGGTGTCCTCGACTTAATTAAGAAGCTAAAAAGAGTCATATCGCTCACCAATCCCAATCTGAATATATTGGGGTTCGTTGCAACCAAATACAATAAGGGTGTAAATATGAATGACAATGCGCTTAGGTATCTCTACGACACCTACAAAGATATAATGTTCGAGAGCGTTATCCACAAGAATATCGCCCTATCGGAGTCAATATCTAAATGTGTTTCGATCTATGACTACAAACCAGACTCCAAAGGAGCAAAGGATTATGATAATTTAGCAGACGAAATTTTAACACGTATAAACTTATAACAATGGAGAATTTAGTACATATCAAGGCTGATGGAATATACCTAATTAAAGGTGATGATTTATTATCGTTGGCAAAAATAGTGGTTCAAGAATTAATGGACGAAAAACACTCTGAAGCCAATTGCGAGGGTATCTACCGACCTATTTCAATGATAAAAGGTCTTGACACAAGAACATACAACGCATTATATGGTGGTGGTTGTAGAACAATAAAAGATATTATAGATAAAGGTGAGCACATTCGAGGGTTTAGATTTTTAGGAAGTGGCAGTATAAGGAAATTGCAAGCAAGCCTTAAAGAGCTGGGGTATGATATTAATTATAGAGGGTTGTGATTATGAGGGGTGATGATTTTTTCGGCAACCTCAGAGAGAGCGATGATGCAGAATTTGAGCTGCCCTCTGTAGGGCGTGTGCCATCGACAGCTAAAGATGTTGTACAGAGCTTGGCGCAAGAGAAAGGTGCAAACAACATCAATATTACCATCACGATTAACAAGGCGTTGTTTTCTAAGATTGAGAGCATCCAAAAAGAGATACAATCCAAAAGTGGTAACAAGATAAGTAAGAGCAAGGTAATCACAAAGATTTGCGACCAATTCCTTGAGAACTACAATAGTACTGAATATTAGCGGAACTAATATTCAACTAACAAATAGCTAATAAATATTATTAGCACGTCGGGAATAGTTTCCAAAATAACTTTTATGGAAACTATTCCCGATGATTGTATGTGAATTGTATGAGCTAACAATCGACTCACAATTAACGAATATTCTACTAATATATAATGAGGCAGAGCCAACTCAAAGGTGCTAAATCAAGATTTAGCCTATATCTATTCCTATTCCCCTTGTCTATCCTCCATATTGTCGGCTGCGATTGACAACTCACTCATTCTTCATTACGAGTGCAAAGGTATTTACGACTTGATTATAAGAATACAACCTTGTGTATAGCAGATAGTTGCGATTTGATTATTGAGTGATAGGTAATGATTTAGAAACTGCTTGAACTCTTAGTTTTGCTATGGTTTTCATATCTTTCAAATAACTATTACAAAGGTAGTGATCTTTTTTGAAATTGCAAAATTCGTGAATGGCTTTGTGATATTGGCACTCAGTAATCGAATAATTATAGATTCATCGTGCCACTCGCCCTTGCTGTGAGTGCAAAGATAATTACGGTTGTCAGCAAAAATCAAGGTCGAGCAGCGGAGCTGTTTGGCGGAGAATCTCCACCCTTCTTTTGTCGGGTAGTATTCACCTCCAAAACCTTGATTTTAGCTGAAACCTCCATCTTAAACGCACTCAAAGCAAGGACGACCGACACGATGAATAACGCATAAGGATATGCTGATTAAGAGTAAAGAGAAGCAAGAACTCCCTCTACTCCAAAATCTGCATATTACCGACGAGTAGTACAGCGTTATCAAGCCAATATGCCACCTATAACAACTTCGTGCGTTTGCTGTCCGCCAGCGCATTGATCTCGTCCTTATGTGTCTCGAAATGGGCGGTGATGATATTCTCAACGTAGACACCAATCGTGAGCTCTCTATTTCTCATTGAAGCGACAATATCGGAGAGTTTATCTTTGAGGCTTCGGGCGATGTAGATATTTTTCTTCTCACCGAGGTTGCTTTTGCCCATAAATTGAGACTCGTAGTCAATCTTCTTTTTTGCTCTTATGGGCTTTATTGCTTGTGGCATTGGTTCGTTTGCGCCACGCTTTGCCTGCTCCTCCTCTTGACGTTGAGCTTCGTATGGAGATATGCGTATCCCTTGCGATACAAGCTCCTTTAGATTTTCGGGGTCAAACTTAAATTCTTCTTTTTTCATGCGATTATTTTAACCATTATACATATTTGTGGTCGTTGAAATATTCGTGGTGAATGTTTGTTGCTATTCTATTGTTGCTCATATATGCGCTTGTGAGAGCGTCAATATCTATGATGTTCAAGCTACCTTACATCTACGACAAACTTATTCAACGACCGATTGTCGATGCAAATATATGATTGAATCGTTCTGAACTTTCAACATTTAGATAACTGCGTACATGTGGCGTCGATATGGATACATCTGTCTATGGTTGCTATAATCGAATATCTATCCACTTACCGTAACTTTGCAACCGAATAATTGGTCGACAATTTTTGAGAGACTTTTGAATGTCTGCCTTTGTGGGCAGATTCATTTGCGCCTATGGCAAATGGCAAGATATACCTTGTGCAGCAAATTTCATTTTTGCAGCACAAAGTTCTTGCCCTTGCAGGGGTTGAAACACCTCCTAAGTCGGGGTTTCTTGCGAATGTTTTTGGGGTAATGTCGTGACTGAAATTCACTCGTGATTGTTTTGTAGTCAGGGCAATTGTCACTATATTTGCCACAACACAAACCACATTTCGGCTAATAATAGGAGCAAGGAGTATTGGTTAAATATCTATTAAACACAGAGCAGATGAAGATTCAACCAGATAATTTAGCCTCTACAACCGAGGAGAGCAGAGTCGCTTGGGAGGCGAATGCAGAGTTTTGGGATAACTATATGGGTGATGAATCGAACTTCTTTCATTGCGATTTGCTGCGCCCCGTGACCGATAAATTGTTGGATGCACGAGAGGGTGAGCTAATCTTGGACATCGCTTGTGGCAATGGCAACTACTCCGCATATCTTGCCGAGCGTGGCGTTCGGGTTGTGGCGTTTGATTATAGCCCTCGAATGGTTGAGTTGGCTAAGAGGCGCAGATCTGTGGCTTATCCTACGATCGAGTTTCACACTTGCGATGCAACCAAAAGTGATGAGATAATTTCGGTTGTAGATGGTCGGGGTTTCGACAAGGCGGTAGCGAATATGGCTTTGATGGATATTTCAGATATCGAGCCATTATTTCGTGTTTTATCAAATGCTCTCAAGCCTCAAGGCTCATTTGTATTTTCGATGCACCATCCGTGTTTCACTGCACCTAATGAGGATTATCTCATATCGCAAGTTCATAAAGGAATAGCGGTAGAGGGGCAACCAATGCTACAAAACTACTACCACAATCCGTTTTCATACATCTTCAACGTGGCTTTCAAAAATGGGTTTGTCGTTGATGGGTTTGAGGAGATACCGTTTGAGGGCGAGAGTGAGCCTATTATTATGGTTGTTAGAGCTAGGAATCAGACTATTTAAAAGTAGAGATCGTTGCAAAATAATAAGGTCTCTATCCTCGTGAAGAAGATAGAGACCCGATTTGTTGTGGATTGGGTAATTTGCGAAACTTTACAGCATTACCTCGTAGAGTTGCGCCTTGGTGAGTGCTAAATCACGTTGAGCATTTAGTAGATTGTCGGTGGCGGTGTATTGGTATTGCAGCTCTAAGAGGTACTCTAGGAGTGAAATTTCGCCACTTGTGAGTGCTTTTTTCAACAACTCACTACTGCTATAACTGCTCATTGCCGACTCTAGTGACGCTACTGTTTGTTGGAGGGCTATGGCTTTTTGGTAGAGACCGTGCAGATAGTTTTGGAACTCTATGTGCTTGTCCTTCGATTGTGATTTCGTCACCTCTAGTGATGCTTTGGTTTGCTTTACTCGGTTTTTGTTTTGCCACAATGGGATTGATGCACCGAGGCTTATGCCTCTGAAATTGGTTCCTACAACCGTCTCTTGCATATATCCCACCTTTAGTTTTGGTAGATTCATACTTCGTGCAAGTCGGATCTGCGACTCTGCTATCTCCACCTCTTGCTCCACATAGCTGAGTATTGGGTTGAGTGCTTTTGCCTGTGTGTACCACTCGTCGAACGATTTTGTGATGGGTAGTAGTGCAAAATAACTCTCGTTCAATGAGATCTCAACACCTCCATTTAATCTCTGCAACTCGCTACGCAGCACCTCTCGTTCGCTACGTACATCTGCCACTTGGCTCTCGATGGTGGCGAGTGATAACTTCGCTTTGTTGCGCTCGATGATGTTTGCCTCGCCATTAGTTGCTTTTCGTTCGTATGAGGTGGCAATCTGCTTGGCGCTGCTCAACCGCTGTTCTAACTCCGCGAGTCGGGCGTTGTTGTAGGTGAGCTGGATCGCCGTCTGCTTTGCTTGGAGCAGGATTGCGGTGCGCTCCGATTTGTAACGCAGCTCTGTGCTAACATCTTTTTTGTTCGCTATCTGCGAGCGATGTGAGTATGCCGTGGGAAAATCAAATGACTGCGAGACCGAGAAATCTGTGCGGTTGCCAACATTCGATGGTGAACCCCACAAGTAGCTAAACTCCACCTCGGGATCGTCGAGCGAGATACCCGTGTGGTTCGACAACTTCTCCGCCTCCATCTGCTCTGCGAGGGTGCGTAGCTGTATGCTATTTTGCTCTATTTGTTGCAACACCTGCGCGAAATCCCCGTGTGCCGTGGCAGTTAGGGAGAGGGTTGTGGCGCACAACATTATAATTATCTTCTTCATTTTTTCTTCTTACTTTTGATTAACTGATATACGATTGGCACGACATAGACATTTAGTAGCGTCGAGGTTAATAGTCCACCCAAGACAACCACAGCCATCGGGCTCTGGATCTCGTTGCCAGGCTTATCGCCATTCATAACGAGAGGTATCAGCGCCAGAGCCGAAGTTAGGGCGGTCATAATTATAGGGTTCAATCTATCTACCGACCCCGCTACAATATTCTGCTCCAACGATAATTTCGCCTCGCTCTTCTCCTCATATTGCGAGATTAGCAAGATTCCGTTTCTTGTTGCGATACCGAATAGGGTGATAAATCCGATGATAGATGGGATACTCACAATATTTGAGGTAAAGAAGAGCGCAAAGACTCCTCCGATAAGTGCTAACGGTAAGTTAACCAAGATGATAGAGGATAGTGTAAAGCTCTTAAACTCGCCATATAGCAGCAAGAAGATGATAACAATAGCAAGTAGTGAGGTGAAAAATAGTGTACGTGAAGCACTCTCAGCACTCTCGAACTGACCGCCATATTCAACTCGGTACCCTTCGGGAAGTGTTATATCTTGCTCTATATTGCGGCGAATATCCTCTACTACGCTCTTTAAATCTCGTTCCGATACATTTGCCGAGACCACTATTTTGCGCTGCACATTCTCGCGGCTTATCGAGTTTGGACCTCCGACAGAGATGATCTCGGCTACCTCGCTGATCGGAACTTTCGAGCCTCGGTCGGTATCTATCAATGCTGATTTCACCTCCTCGATGCTCTCCGTGTAATCTTTGTTGAGTCGTAGGATAAGGTCGAAACTACGCTGCCCCTCATATATATCTGCGATCTTCTCACCTGCGAAAGCTAGCTCCACAAATTTATTGAACTCCTCGATCGAGATCCCATAATATGCCAACATCTTGCGGTCGGCTCTGATCTGCAACTGCGGCGTCTCGGTCTGCTGCTCCACGCTGACATCCACCAAGCCATCGATCCCCTCGATCGACCCTTGAATCTGATTGGCGAGCATAAACATGCGGCTCAGATCTGTACCGAAGAGCTTGATTGCGATATTCGCCTTTGTGCCCGACAACATATGGTCTATTCGGTGTCCCAGAGGTTGCCCCACGGTCGACGCCATACCTGGGACAGAGGCTAATCGCTCACGCACCTCAGCTAGGAACTCCGCACGACTCCGCTCCATCAAGGTGAAGTTCACATCGATCTCGGCACTATTTGTCGACTGCGAGTGTTCATCTAATTCACCTCGACCTGTGCGCCTCGTCACGTTGTTTACCTCAGGAACTTTCATCATCTCACTCTCTATGAGTCTACCTAAACGACCACTCTCCGAGAGTGATACCCCAGGTTTTGTGACTGCCGAGACCACCAAAGAGCCCTCATTGAACTCAGGCAATAAGCTCTGACCCATCATCGAAAAGAGGAGTACGGCAGCTATCAAAATAGATGATGCCGAGGCAATAATCATCTTCTTGTGGCTCAATGCCCACTCCAAAGAACCTGCGTATATTCTCTTTAGATGGCGACTCACGTAGCTATCTTTCTCCTGCTTATCGAGGTATTTTTCATCTGAGATTAACATACGACACAAGAGCGGCGTGATGGTGAGTGCCACAACAGTAGAAGATGCTAGCGCAACGATAAACGCAATACCAAGTGGAATCAACATACGCCCCTCCATACCTGTGAGGAAAAAGAGTGGGAAGAAGCTCGCAATGATAATGAGCGTAGAGTTTAGGATCGGCATACGCACCTCATTCGATGCCTCAAAGACAACCGAAAGGGCACTTTGTCGCTCCGCTTTTGGTAGCTTGTGGTTCTGTCTCAGTCGTTTATATACGTTCTCGACATCGACAATAGCATCATCAACGAGCGAACCGATGGCGATACACAAACCTCCGATGGTCATTGTGTTGATATTCATTCCGAGGAGATTGAGCACAATCACAGCGCTCAACATAGAGAGCGGTATGGTGATGATCGAGATAAATGTAGTGCGCAGACTACCCAAGAATAGGAATAGAACGATGAGAACAAAGATTGCACCCTCGGCCAAAGCACGACTAATGTTATTTACTGATGCCTCAATGAAGTCCGACTGACGGAAAATCTCAGTGTCTATTTTCACATCACTCGGCAGTGATTTTGCAATCTCGGCAAGGTTGCGCTCTATATCTTTTGTGATATTTAGAGTGTTCACATTTGGCTGTTTCGAGATAGCAAGTACCACCGATGGTTTACCATTCTGTGATGCTTCACCTAACTTCACGGCACTACCTATTACCACATCTGCAACGTCCGATACAACTATTGGTCGGTCGTTATTCAGCTTGATATAGGTGCTCTCCAACTCCTCTAAGCTATTGGTTCGAGCCATGCCTCGGAGGATATATTCGTTGCCGTAGTCACGCACGACACCACCCGATGAGTTGGTGCTAAAGGTGCGCCCAATATTCTCTAGCTCCCCCATCGTAACACCATATAGGTTCATGCGCTGTGGGTCGGCAAGTATCTGATACTGTTTGTAATCGCCACCAATAATGGTCACCTGCGAGACACCTCCCGTAGCCAAAATAGCTGGTTTGATAACCCAATCGGCAAGGGTGCGCAGCTCCATATCGGAGGTGGTCTCAGCCTGCATACTTAGCAGCAGGATCTCACCCATAATGCTTGATTGTGGGGCGAGCAGAGGGATAACATCGGCTGGCAAAGTCGATCCAAGCGACAACATCTTCTCGCTCACAACTTGGCGAGCCTTAAAAATATCTGTTCCCCAATCGAACTCTACCCATACAAACGAGTAGCCCTGTTGCGATGCTGAGCGGACACGCCTAACATCCGTCGCACCATTCACCGCAGTCTCAATCGGGAACGAAACCATACGCTCCACCTCCTCGGCTGCCATACCGTGTGCATCGGTCATAACAACAACCGTCGGGGCTGTGAGGTCGGGGAATACATCTATATCCATATTTCGTGCTGTGTATGTCCCACCGACGGTGAGCAGCACCACGCCCAACAATACGATCAAGCGATTGTGGAGCGAGAATTTTATTATTTTTTCTAACATAATGATTTATTTTTGGGTAGAGAGTTGATAGGTGGATTTAGCCACCTTGCAACTATCTAGTGTACGTGACCTGAGTGCGGATCTATAGCTCCTGCGGCTTGGGCTAGTTTTACTAGAATTGCACCTGTGGTGACAACTCTGTCGTCTGGCTTTAAACCGCTTATGATCTCGGTTTTAACACCATTTGTCTTGCCGATCTTCACCTCGCTCTTCTCGAAAAATTCAGGTGTTAATTGGCGGTAGACAAAGTAGTTGCCCATCTCCTCTATAAGTGCTTCGTTTGAGGCAACTAGGGCACTATTACCATTATTAAGTGTGATATACAGTTGCAAAGTCTGCCCCGAATAGAGGTCGATGGAGTTCTCAACTTTGAACGATACAGGGATCAGCGGATTCTCCAGACTCGTAGCTCTACCATAAGATAATAACTCGCCATTCAGCTCCTCAAGCGTGTAGCTCATGCCACTACTCATATCCTTGATTGTCGTTGTCGAGATGTCACCAAGCTGAGAGTAAAATCTCGGCTCAACAAGTGCCTCAATGATAACCTCACGGCTCTGTACAATTGTCGCCAACGGTGTGCCAGCCTCGACATATTCGCCATCGCTAACCGATATATTCTTGATAAAACCCGACATCGGAGAGTTTACACGCTCCGCCCCTTGTGAGAAGTTCTTGCGAAGATTGTTATACTCAATCTCAGCACCCTCGAAGAGACTTTTTGCACTCTGCAACTCGCTATCCGATACG
Organism: Rikenellaceae bacterium; assembly: GCA_047173645.1. Taxonomy (GTDB): domain Bacteria; phylum Bacteroidota; class Bacteroidia; order Bacteroidales; family Rikenellaceae; genus Alistipes. The sequence goes on along the minus strand of JBCQUZ010000044.1, from coordinate 8,376 downwards.
ATCTTATCCTTTGCTAGCTCCGCCTTTCTCTCATACTCGCTCTTTGCAAAATTGTAGGCTGTGACCGCTTGTTTATACTGCACACTTAGGTTTTCATTACCCATCATAGAGCTCTCGATAGTGAAGAGTTGCTGCGACGCTGTGATAGCCTTACCAGAAACCAATGTACCACGATTCAACGAGACAACACCACTCGAACGAGCAACAATAACTCGCTCACCCTCAGAGGTTGGCAGTACTCGTGCGGCACTCTTAATGATTGTGCCAAAAGGTTCTGTACTCACTTGCTCGGTTGCGAAATCTAATTTCCAGCTCTGCTCCTTTGTGAATACTGCGCCATTGCTGCTATTCACCGCCAAGTCAGCCGCCACGTGGTCGGCATCGTGAGCGTCGGTGTAAACTTTAATGTTGGGAACTACGATCTGCGACTTGCCATTCTCTGTTGTAATATCGAAGACGACACTACCCATACCTGCCATTTTTGGGGTGAGCGTGAACGAGTAGATACCTGTGCGAGTTGGTGCGTCCAACGATGTGCGAACGCCACTTGTGCCGATGACAAGGCTCGCCGTTACCGACCCTTGTTCCAACGGCTTGAAGTCGGCAAGGTGCGAGAAGTGCGCCAAAATGTCGCTACTGCGCCCCACTACAAATGGAGTCGCCTCGGCATAGACCTCAAAATCGTTGCTATATGCTGTAAGTTGCAGATTTTCAGTGTGTGCGTGCTCCTCCTCAGTTGTTGCTACCGTTTGACTACCTGCGCACCCCACCAAGGCAACAGCCGTAGCCATTGCCATAAAATATTTAATGTTCTTCATTTTGCCCTCTGTTTAGTGTTTGTGATTTGACTCTGCTGAGTGGTCGTGACCTTCGTGATCTTTATGACTTTCGTGATCCTCCCCTGCCTTGCCTTGCGCAGCCTTAGCATCAACCTTGAATGTCTCTTGCTTTGTTGAACTCTTTGCAGGTGCAGCATCGCTGTGCGCCTCGTGAACACTACCATCGTCGTGGGCGTGGGTATCTTTATTTGTTGTAGTATTTCCGCAAGATATTGCCACTAAGGCGATTGCGAAAGCTGATATGATGATTGATAACTTTTTCATTTTGTTGATTTTAATTTGTACGAAACCGTAGCGCACAGCTCATGCTATACGCCAAAATTGTTAAAAATAAGGTCTACTTAATTTGAAAATCAACAAACGGGAGGTGCTCTCAGTCCATTATAGAGCATTAATGTAGAGGCATAGTTATCCACCCGACAAGGTGAATATCGAATAGGTTCCTCTACTTGGAAAATTTGATTGCTGATGCAATCTAAAACTGCATATAGAGCAGCAAAATAAACATCTCGGCTAACTGAGTTACTGTTGCTCTGACGCAAAAAATCGTCACTCAACATACAACGCCCATCGTCGCCGTGGTGGTGACCACTTTGTTCTATCTCTTGAGCGAATCGGTCATAACTCTCATTAGCGTGCGAGTGCGTAGCATCATGCGAGTGGAGAGAGTTGTGCACCTCAGAAGATACCACAGCAACAGCCCCACCGTGGTGATGGTGCGGCACAACCATATGCGCCAAAATAATCACTTGGGCGCATAGAGTAAAAAATATTGCAACTGCTCTTCTCATAAATAAAAAAATCGTCTTCGCCACAAAGGTACGAAATATTTCCGATTAAACAATAAACGGATATAATCTCTATTTATTGTGTTCGTCCCTTTGATGCCATTGTCTCCCCACCTCCGTCGTAAGCGCAATTACCTCCTGCAAAACTTTGATCATCTCCTTCGTCTGCTGCTCCAATCGGTATAGTAGAGCCACTGCCCTTTTTTCGGAGAAATTGACCTTCAATTCTTTTACTGTTTGATTGTAACTCACTCCAATCTGTCGGAATTTAGAGTGATGTTTGGTGAGTTTATTTAAGTATTCAGATGTTGTTGGGGTGGATTTTACAACCCTAAACTCATCTCCAAACACCCTCGCTTTGATGAAAACTGCCTTGGCATAGCAGCCCGATTGCTCATACATCGAGAGGAATTTGGCATACTCATCGTCGTCAAATCGTATCGTCATACGGTTAGTTTTGGGCTTCAGCGTGTGCGGTCGCCCTTTCAAAACTACTTTTCTTCTCATTTATCTCTAATTTTAGTTGGTTCGCAACGTAAGTTTTGCCACTTTCAACAGCCACCGCAGGTATAAATCCACCCAGACAATCCCGACTTCGGAGGGTTGTCAGCCCCCAATTTTGGGGGCAAGGTTTGTGGCGCATTTTCAAGATGCTCCACGACTTTCGAGATGCTCGAAAGACACCTTGCTATGTTCCTATGTTCGTTTGAACATAAAAATCCGCCTATCGGCAGATTGGAATTTAAGCTAATTCAGGGGGGCAACTCTCTAAATCCACCGAACAGGGCTCGTTTATAACTACGGTAGCATATTGAAGTCGGTTCAACCCCATTGCAGGTGCAAAGTTACGGAGTTTATGTGCCTATTAACCCATCCGAAAAATGCCAAGTGCTGCCACTGAAATGCCACTCACTGCCACGTACACAAAACTTAGCAATAGTGTGAGTATTTAGTAGTTCCTTTGTCTATGTGTTTGGGGGATCTGACCATTAAAAAGCCAATTTGGCAGCCATTCGGCAATCCGATTTATTGAAAATTTGGTGGCTTACTGGTTCAACTAACTCAACACGACAATACAACAGTACAACAGTGAATATTCAACAACTAAAAAACCTACAATTATGACAAGTCGAAGAGCTGACGCAGAGGGAATAGACGAGGAGATGCTCCTTGAATCTATCCGCAAGCGACCACGTTCATATACAGTGCCGATGGTAGTCCCAACGGCAACAACTGTAACAACGCCAGTCGCAGATGACCCACCACCGCAACAGCCATCACCACCAAAGGAGACCGCCCCACGCAAGAAAAAGCAGGGGGCTGACTATGAAGCAACATTCATTGAGCACAATGAGATTAAGGATCGAAAGTGCGTCTATATTAGCCGAGACAGCCACGACAAGACTTCCGCCATAGTCAAGGTGGTCTGCGGTGGCAAGGTCTCAATTGGCGGCTATGTAGATATGGTACTCCAACAACATTTCGAGGAGCATAAGGATGTGATAAATGCACGCTATATGGCTCAGCGAGATAAATTACTCTAACTTTTGGAGCTTGAAAAACGCTGACTAAATTATGCCAATTGGAGGTGAGGAGTTTGAAGTTGCCAACTAACGCAGTAACGCCACAAGTAGAAGTATTCTCTTCCGCTTGTGGCGTTACTTTTTATGCCATATCGTCGGCTTGGTCATTCTCGTTGCAATGGCTCTCACTGCGTAGAGGTTGGATATGGGCAAGCCTTATGAACGCAGAGAGTAACCGCAGGCTTGGGCTTGACTATTTCCAAACTCTAAAGCTATCTTTGCCATTGGAATGAGGATGAGTGAGCCGATTAACTGAAAATACTATCCGTACTATCATTCTTCATTTGAATGTATATAGGCGGTGCAGTTGGTCGTGTTAGTTTATTCATTACACACTCCCGAAAAACTCTCGCCTTATAGCTATCCACCTGCATCGCAATGGATATAATTACCTCCAATCCAAAATACTCTGGAATCATACGATTCCCCGAAACAATTCCGCCATCGCAATCAACGCACATCCGAGATTTAAGCATCGTCTTGATCTTGCCCCGAACAGTAGGCACCATTATCCAAAACAGCTCCGCAATCTCGAAATCAGTCATTAAAATTCGTCCCCTCGGCACAGTCACCGCACCGCTATCACTTATCTTTACAATCTCTCTTTTCATCGTCTCTATATTTTTATTCGTTTGCTACTTTTCGTGAATGGTGGTATCTTCTGAGTGGCATATCTGTATGCTTCAGCTTGTATTTATCCTTGGTCTGCTCGGCAAGGATTGTGAAATCTCGACCTACCTTTTGGTTGGTTATCTCTGCGTATATCTGTGTTATTCGGATGTTGGAGTGTCCCATCATCTTGCTAATTGTCTCTATCGGGACGTTGTTGTTCAGGCAGTTAGTAGCGAACGAATGTCGGCTTTGGTAGTAGGTCAGATGGCAACCCAAATTACACCTCTCGGCAATGATCCCCAAGCTGCGATTGATACTCGCCGCTGACTGCACATAGAAAACTTTGTTGTCGCTCCCCTCGCCCTTATACTTCGCCATAATCATCAACGGTATATCCACCAACTTGATATTACACTCCGAATTGGTCTTTTGTCGAGCTATATGTATCCACTTTGATCCATCCTCCTCGGTTATAATATTGTCGTAGCTCAGATTTACCAAATCTGCCCTGCCAAGACCAGTAAAAACCGAGAAGATGAACAAGTCTCTCGTGTGGCATAGATGGTACTCCGCAAGCTCTACGCTCATCAATTTATTGATCTGCTCCGTTGTCAGGTAGCGGTGGTTTATAGGCACGCGCTCTAATTTATACCCCGCAAATGGATCTCGGCTAATGCTCTTCTGCTTAACACCAATCTTGGCGATCTTGCGCAGTAGAATCAAGTAGCCATTCAGCGTATTGGTCTTGAGCTGCAACACCGTTGAGAGGTAGAAATGAAACTCATTGATAAATTGCATATCGAGCGAGCGCAGTGAAACATCCTCTACATCGTACTTATATCTCAGAAAATTGTAGATGTGCCTACGTGTGGAGTTGTATCGGCTCAGGGTGTGCTTGACACGATCAATGCCAACTCGATCTCTGAACTCTTCGATAAATTCATCGAAGAGTGCGATTAGAGCCACCTTGGCTTGGGCTCTGCCAGTGACACCATTTTTCACAATCTCTGCCGATACATAGCCAATGCTATCGACACTCTTTTTGTAGATCAGTCGTGCTTGTGTCTCAATCTCGACAAGTCGCGTGTTAATATCCTTATCGCCTTTGGTGCGCCCCTTGTCACTATCCCAATCCGTTGGTTCAACCTCGACACCCGTGCTATATTGCGCAACCTTACCATCAATAGTAATGCGCCCCATAACGGTGGTTAGACCACTCGCCTTTATCTTCTTTCTGTTTATGTAGAAGAGCAGTTTAAACGTGCTTCTCATATCTATATCTCTTTTTTAGATTTATACTTACCCCTCAGATTTGACACAGGTGCATCAATGCCACTCAGTGAGAATTTACCAGATATGGCGGAGCTGAAAGCATCTACATCTTGTGAGATCTTCTCGTTCGTCACCTTGGCATAGTGCTGAGTGGTGCTAATATTCTTATGCCCCATAGCTCTGCTAACGCTCTCTATTGGAACGCCTTGCGAGATGCAGACGACCGAAGCAAAGGTGTGCCTACTTTGATGGTAGGTCAAATTACGATCTATGCCACACTCCTTGGCGATCTCCTTTAGGTGCTTGTTGAGCACAAGATTTCTCATCATCGGGAAGAGTTTGCCATCGAGGGTCTCGCCTCGATACTTCTCGATGAGCTCTATCGCAACATCTAACAGCAGTACATTTTCGGGCGTACCTGTCTTTTGACGAGTGGTGATAAGCCACCACTTGCCGCTATCATCTTGTTTGATATTGCTCTCGGTGAGATTGCACATATCGCAGTAGCTAACCCCAGTGAATGTCGAGAAGATGAACATATCTCGTGTGAAGTTTCGGTTGGGTGAGTCGAACGTGGTGTTCATTATTCGCTCTAACTCCTCCTTCGAGAGGTAGCGTTGTTTGCGCTCCGCCTTGGGTGGTGTGAATCCGTTGAATGGTGATGTTCCGAGCAATCCACGATGTACAATGGAGATTCCGATTGTCTTTAGTCGTGTGATATGCCCCGTAACAGTCTTGGGCTGCTTGCGCTCGTCAATTCTGAGGAAGTTGCAGAAGTTCTCAATGAAGAGTAGATCCAACGATCGCACAGGGACATCGGAGACCTTGTATTTCGCATTGATGAACTTATCCACCAAACGAAAGGTGTTGCTGTACTGCGCATAAGTTCCCTTGGCTCTATTCACCCCGACACGCAGTGCATATTGTTTGTTGAAGTCGCCATATACGCCCAACATAGTATCTTGCGCAGTGGCTATGCCTTGGAGTGCGTTCTTGATGTCGGTGGCTGTGAAGCTCGCCCCCTTGTCGTATAGCTCGTCATATCGCTGGCGGAGGAGAAGCAATAGCGACTCAATATCTTTGTTGGTCTTGACCGCTACACGACTCTTACCTGTGCAACGCTGTGAGGTCGCATTCCATATCTCGGAGTTGATTTTGAGCTTGCAACTCAGTTGGGCGGTGGAGCTATCCCCACCCTTAATGGTGATCTTTCCCATCAATGGGCATAGACCACTTTTGTCTTGCTCTTTTCGCTTCAGGTAGAGCAATACCTTCATTTCTGTTTTCATAATCGCTTTTTTTAGACCACAAAATTACTTAGTTATCAGCCATTTGTCGATATGAAAACCATTGCAGAACGGTGAATAAAATCCCACAAACATTAAAACTTTCACGCCCTTGCACATTTTTACCAAGATTCACCCCTCACAGAGTGCTACAACTCCGATTCTCAACCTATTCTACTCACAGTAGTAGGTAATGATTTGGTAGTTGAACCAACTCCGCCATCTGCCCAATTTTGCATATTCGCAAAATTTTAGATTCTGCGATTTTCACTCTATATCAAGCCTTTACATCTAATCTTCTCCGATCTTCTTGTCGTTGCTTTGGTAGCGTTTTGTTTATTTTCAGTCGTTTGACGAAGATACAATATCAGGCAGAGTTTCTGTTTGCGCTGAAATCTCCACACTCCTCAAGAGGTTGTATTTCAGCGCAAAATATTGTCGCTTCTACTCCTTACACCTTATTAGCACACGAAACGAAAAATGACCGAGCTGACAAATAACGCATATAGCTTAAAAAAAATGTCGGATAGACGAATAGGAAAATTTTTGAAACTCAAATTCCCTCACCTCCAAATCCGCATAAATTACAAACACTTAATAAATTACAATTATGATGACAACAAACAGAATCAGCCTACTTGGCAACGCAACACGTAAAGCAACTATCAAGACATTCGACAATGGCAACCGAGTTGCGCAACTATCTCTTGCCACCAACGAGCGTGGTTTCACCACCAAAAGCGGCATCGTAGTACCCGAAAGAGTCGATTTCCACACACTTATCATCAAGGGTGAATTGGTAAATGTAGCAGAGAAGTACATCGACAAAGGGTCAAAGCTATGCGTGATTGGTACACTTCGCTACCGAGATTTCACAACCAACGAGGGTCAAAAGTGCCGTGTCGCTGAGATCCACGTTAAGGAGATTGAATTGCTTGGAGGCAAGAGAGCCGACACGCCAAATCAGCTAAACGCTGAGGAGATGGCAGTAGAGCAAAAGGTGGTCTATACCTCAAATGACGATGATGATGACTTGCCATTTTAATCGCTAACATAGTCGCCAAAAAGGTCGGACTTTCATTCCACGAGGGAATGAAAGTCCGATTTTCTATTGTTTACAAAACAGTTTAATTTAGTACACCATTATTGACATTTGCACACACATACCCCTTTTTGATAAACTCTGCATTATCTCTGAGGCGATCGAGGATCTGCTCATCCCAAAGATCCTTGCTAATCTCAAGTTCCTCGATATGCAACGTATCGTGTTGGTCGAATAGTTCGAGTAGAGAGATATTATCATCTTCCGACTCCAGCCATTCATCAAGGTGAACTACTATTCGCCCATCTAAATCAAGCCAACAGCCATCAAGAAATTCAGCAAGTGACTCCGCAAAAGACTCTTTGCCCAACTCCTCCTTGAGGGCAGCAAGTAGCAAATGATCGCCCTCCGTAATTAGGAGCGGTTCAATATCTAAGAATATAAATTTTATGCAGTCACTTTGTCTCATTGGAATGTCATTAAATGAAGATGATTATGTTGCAAATATAACTCATAATCTTTCAATATACACAAATCAATCTTAATATATTCAAATTTAATGAAACCTATTGCCAGTGCATATCTTATTCAACTGCATCATCAACACTCTCATTGTTGAATGTAAAGTTGCTGACAGATATTAGTCCGAAATTATCCTCGATGTAGAGATCTATTGTCTGAGCATCGGTGCAGTTGGAGGTGTAGTAGAGGCGGAACTCCTCTCGGTCGAGTGGGTAGCGGTCATTGGGTAGGAACAGCGTGCCATCGTCCATTCTTAGCTCTCCCTCGCCATCGGGTTGGAAGTAGCGGATTGTGAATTTGGCATCGTCGTATTCGCCATTTTTTAGGAGTTGGCAACGTATCTCGGCTGTCTCGCCTAACTTGATTTCACTCTGCACAGGCATCGTTTGCAGCGCAAAGTCGTAGACCTTTTGCACCTCGATTTTATCCTCA
>JBCQUZ010000043.1:0-18386 GCA_047173645.1 Rikenellaceae bacterium | reverse complement strand
ATGATAAATATCATTTCCATCGTTATTGCCAATATGTCTAGAATTAGTAAAACCTGTTAAGCGTTGAAAAGTATTAGTATAATTAAATAGGATAACAGTTGTATTCCATCTTTGATTAAAAATAACATTTTTAACAGTCAAACCTTTTCTATTGTTATTGTCAAAAACCTTTTTAATTAATTCTTTTCTATAAACATTTATTTTATTGTGATCGATTGCAGGTAAATATTTTTCAGGTTCTCTAAGATCTTCAAAGAGTTTATTTTTGTGGCTATCATCTCCATTGTAATTAGCTTCAACTAGTTTTAGGTATTTGATTAAGTTAAGTCTTAAATCTTTATGTATCTTAATTAGATCTTCTTTTTTTTCTAGATTAGCAATATATTTGCCAAGGGCTAATTCAAGATCAGACCAGTTTATTATTTTATTTTTGATGGAATTTTTTAATTCTGTAATTTCACTATTCTTGCAATCATCATTATTATTAGAACAATAATACTTGTAAAAACTATCATAATCAGTAGGCAATCCTTTGCTAAGATCAAATCCATTTCCTATTAGGTAAACAATATTGAAACTCATTTTTAATTTTGGTTTTAATTGGATTAAAAGGATTCTAATTTATGCTTTTTACCTTAAGATCTAGAGCATGAATCCATTACATCCTATAAGTTAGCTGTTTGTATAAAACAAATTTATGTTAAAAAGTTTGAAAAACCAAACTTTTTAACATAAATTATTAGGTGATTATTTTATATAAAAGTAACGATTTGCCCTAATATACCCAAAAATATCTTTTAGATATTAAAAACAGCTATTTCAATAAATTAAGCGGAATAAGCCTCTCATATTTCCCTCCAGGGAGCAATCTCACCGCCTCGGCTAATTCGAGCCCCATCATCATTGCCGAGAGTTCGCCGATGTTGAGCGACGATAGTTCCATGATCTTATCTATATGGAGCGGTTCGTCACTCCTAAAACAGCGGAGCAATCCCACCTCGTCGGGTGTAAATTGCAAAACTTTATTTTTGGCACAAGGACGCACATCCGCATCGAGATCCCACATCAGTTCGCGGATAATATCGGCTCCGCTGAGAATCGCCGTGGCAACTTTGTTGGCGATGAGTTTATTGCACCCCGCCGACATGGTGTCGGTGATGCGTCCTGGTACAGCTCCCACGATGCGGTTGTAGCCATGTGCTGTCTTGGCGGTGACCATCGCACCTCCGCTTTCGGGCGATTCGACGATAATAGTAGCTCCGCTGTAGCCTGCAATTATTCTGTTGCGCGATATGTAGAACCTCCCTGCGTGGTTGATCTTTGAGTGTAGTTCGGTGATTATCGCTCCTCCAGCCTCGATGATGTCGTTGGCAAGGCGAGAGTGTTGCGCTGGGGTTATAGATGTTAGGGGCGAAGGTAGTATCGCAATGGTGGGTATATTGTGGCGAAGTGCTGCGCGATGAGCCTCGCCATCGACTCCAAACGCTAGACCACTCACCACAACTCCATTTGGAACACATTCGGCAAGTTCGCGAATTATAACATCGCATGCTCGACCTCCATAGGGCGAGATCTTACGAGTGCCGACAATCGACACCGCGCGATTGTTCAAGATCTGAAGATTCCCTCTAACATATAATACATGTGGAAAATCATTTACTTCGCGAAGTAGGGTAGGGTATTCGCTGTCGGTTGAGGCGACAATTGCGATATTGTTACGTTGGCAAAATGAAAACTCCTCTTGTGCGGCGGAGATTGTAGATCGCGATGATATAGATTTTGCAATCGTGGGGTTTAGTTCACCAAAGTGGGTGAGTTCGTCGAGTGAAGCGGAGAATATATTCTCGGCGGTTGAAAATGTTTCGAGCAGATGGACTATCCCATTAGCGCCCAATCGTGGTACTAATGTTAGTGCTATGTCGTATATATTTGCCATGTAATCTAAAATGTTTTATCGCCATAAAAGTATAAAAATAATCTAATATTTGTGTAGACATATTTATAATGAAGCGAAAAAAATATTATCTTTGCCACAACGAAAAAAATTGAGCAGATGAAAAATATAGATCTATTGCAGGGATATGCCCCAGCTCCGACCACCACACAGGTGGCTCAAATGTTAGAGCAAATAGCGCCCAAAGTGGCTAGTAATGCCTCGAAGGAGGTATATAAATTATGTTATTCACTTATAGATCTAACCACTTTGGCAAGTGAAGATTCAGTAGATTCTGTTGCGGCATTTGCTCGCGAAGCGGTGGAGTTGGTGGCTAGTCGCCCAGATATTCCACCCGTAGCATCGTTATGCGTCTATCCTCCATTTGTCGAAACTGTGGGTATGCAAATTGATGGCACACCTCTCAAAATCACATCTGTAGCTGGAGGATTCCCTTCGTCGCAAACATTCATGGAGGTGAAGGCTTTGGAGTGCGCTATGGCGGTCGAGAGTGGAGCCGATGAAGTAGATATTGTTTTGAATGTGGGCATGATGCTGAGCGGAAGAGTGGAAGAGGCGGTGAGCGAAGTTGCTATGTTGCGCGAAGAGATGGGTGATGATACTGTTTTGAAGGTTATTTTGGAATCGGGCGCATTAGCCGATGTTGAATTGATATATGAAGCGTCACTGTTGGTTATGGAGGCTGGTGCCGATTTTGTGAAGACATCGACTGGAAAACAATCTCCTGCAGCTACTCCCGAAGCTGCGGTTGCGATATGTATGGCGATCAAATCATTCTACGAAAAGAGTGGCGAGGTGAGAGGTTTCAAAGCCGCGGGAGGAATCCGCACGGCAGACGACGCACTCCTCTATTATACTATTGTAAAGGAGATTTTGGGCGAAGAGTGGCTCTCGGCAGATTACTTCAGATTAGGGGCATCGAGTTTGGCAGGAGCGTTGGTTGCCAAAATCGACGAATAGGAACCCTTTTTTTGTGCGATATGTTACAATGTTGTGAGCATTGTAACATGTGAGGGTATAGCTCGATGTTAACATAATTTTAACATATTTTATGCAGAGATTATCTGAAATTGCAGATTATTATAAAAAAAAAGCGCTTTTTCATAAAAAAATATTGTGTGTTAAAATAATTTTTGTAACTTCGCATTAACGGAGAAAATTGTGTGCGTGTGGGAAAGGGGCTATTATATGGTTCCGATAGGGTAAAAGCACCACTAACCAAGGTGCTAAAACGTACATTTTTGAGGTGAAATATATGAAATGATAAAATAGTAAAAATTTAAAATTACGGGATTTAAGCTTATGAATAAACCAAAGTAACAACCACCACAAACTAAATTTACCACTCCCAAAGGGTGTTGATAAACGAACTAATAAAACTAAAAATAATAAAACCTTAAAATTATGAACAAATTATTACACGGGATATGTTCTTGTTGCATTTGGTGTAGTGTATTGTTTGCGATCTTCTCACACGTAGATTTGTATGCACAGGATCAAATCACAGGAAAAGTCGTCGATGCGTCTGGTGAAGCCGTGATTGGTGCGACTGTTGCCTATGACAACGGAACAAAGGGTACCTCTACAGGTATCGATGGTACTTTTACCGTTGCAGCGGGTGTCGGAACCGAGATTGTCGTGACATTTATTGGCTACCAATCAACTTATGCTAAGCTAACCCCAAACATTGTTGTGACGCTTCGCGAGGATGAAAACGAAATCGATGAAGTCGTGGTCATTGGTTATGGATCAATGAAGAGTAAAGAGTTGACAGGATCTATTTCTGTGGTTAACATGGATGACCTTCAAGATGTTGCAGTAACATCTATCGACCAAGCCCTAGAGGGTCGTGTTACAGGTCTTTCTGTTGTATCTTCGGATGGTCAACCAGGATCTGAGGCATCTATCGTAATCCGCGGTGTTGGATCTATGGATGACGCAAGCCCACTTTTCGTAATCGACGGATTCCCTCAAGAGGAGTCTGATTTTGCATCGTTGAACCCCGATGATATTGAGTCGATGACAGTCCTTAAGGATGCCTCATCTACAGCGATCTACGGTTCTCGTGGTGCGAATGGTGTAATCATCATCACTACTAAGCGTGGTCAGGAGGGTAAACCTACTATCACATATAATGGTAACCTATCTTTCATCCGCGCAACCAAGAAGATGGAGGTTATGGATCCATATACATTCGTTAAACTTCAAGCTGATTTGACAGACCAAATTCGCGAGAAGGCTAACCTTGGTCTTACAACTGCATATGGTGGTGTGACATGGTTGCAAGCTACTTATTATTCAGATGGACGTACTTACGAAGATTACCGCGACGCAGAGTTCGTTGATTGGGGTGATTTGATGAGTAATGATCTTCCATTGCAACAAACCCACACTCTGTCAGTTTCAGGACGTAAGAATAACTCTGGTTACTATGTATCTTTGAACTACGCAGACCAAGAGGGTCTTTTGATAAACTCTGGATTTAATCGTTACCAAGGTCGTTTGTCTTTGGATCAATTCATTACAGACAATATCAAGTTTGGTATGAATGCTAACTTCGCTACAACTAATACTTTTGGAGATACAGCATCTGGAGGTACTAGTGCAGGTACTGCATTGATGAACCGTGTATATCAATCTCGTCCAACATCATGGAGCGAGGAGAATATGCAAATTCTTAAGTATGACTTTATTGATGTCGGTGTTTACGATGAATCATATGGTGACGTTCTTAACCCATCTCCATATCCATACTACCTATATCGTAACAACCCTATTATCAACTCAGAGAATACCGATATTAACAAACGTTTGGATAACCTAAGTGCTAATGCTTACCTTGAGATGACATTCTTTAAAAAGGCATTGACTTTTAAGGTCTCTGGAGGTTATACCAATAAACGTACCACATCTACAACATTCTATTTGGAGGAGACAACTACTGGAAATGAGTACTTCTCAGATAAGGGAGCAAATGGATCTCTTTCAGAGTCTTTGAGCTACAGTTTGCTTAACGAGAATACCCTTACATATAAGAAGGTATGGAAGAATGACCACTCTTTCAACGCAATCGTCGGTTTCTCTGCTCAAAAGAATGATAGCGAGAGCTTTGGTTATACAGCACAAGATGTGCCAGATGAGGAGTTAGGTATCGCATCACTCGAAAATGGTACTATTACTAGCACAACATCTAGCTCTTCTATTAGCACTATGTTGTCTGTGTTCGCTCGTTTGAACTACTCTTACAAATCTAAGTATATCGTTACAGCAACTATTCGTCGAGATGGTTCTTCGAAGTTTGCTGTAGGTGGTAAGTGGGGTACTTTCCCATCAGCAGCGTTTGCGTGGAGACTTTCTGAGGAGTCTTTTATGCAACCAACCAAAAAGATCATCAGCGATGCTAAACTTAAGGTATCTTATGGTGCGTCTGGTAATAACCGTGTAAATGACTTCCAATCACAAGCGCTTATTACAACAACTAATAGTGATCGTTACACATTTGGTAATGAGTTGTACACCATTGGTTCATACCCATCACAACTTGTGAACGACGAGTTGACTTGGGAGACTGCCAAGACTTTGAATGCTGGAGCTGAGCTTGCGTTCCTTAAGAACCGAATCAGAGTTGAGTTTGACTACTATATCAAGAATACTTACGATATGTTGAATAGTACAACACTTCCAACAAACTCTGGATTTAGCTCTGTTAAGCGTAATGAGGGTCAAATCCGAAATGAGGGTTATGAGATTTCTGTTAATACAACAAACATCAATAAGAAGGGATTCCGTTGGACATCTACTTTCAATATTTCGTTCAACACGAATACACTCGTAGCATTGGCTAGTGGCGAGGAGGCTAAATTGTCTAACGTAACATACTTGGATGAGGCTTATATCGCACGTGTAGGAGAACCAGTTGCGGCATTCTATGGTTATATCTCTGAGGGTCACTACCAATATGATGACTTTACTATCATCCCATCTTTGGCAAGTACATATACTGGTTCAGATGGTGGAACATACTACGCACAACGTTATTTGCTTAAGGATAATGTCCCTTACATCACTTCGAAGATCTCAACTCTTCCTGGTTATGCAAAGCACAAGGACTTGAACGGTGATGGTGAGGTTGATGATGATGACCGTACAGTGATTGGTAACCCATATCCAGATCACGTAGGTAGTTTGCAAAACCGCTTTAGCTACAAAAACTTCGATTTGAGTGTATACTTCACATACTCTTATGGAGGCGAGATCTTGAATGGAACTATCATGCAGATGTTGAACCTCTCTGATACACGTGCAATGGGTATGAATAGATACGCATACATGGCAGATTACTGGTCTTCTGACAACACAAATGCTCGCTACCCATCATTGGTTGCAAATGGTTTGCGTAACATGGGTACAAACTACTTGGAGGATGGATCTTACTTACGTTTGAAGACTGTGTCTTTGGGTTATACTCTTCCTAAGAAGTTTGTTGCTAAGTTAGGTTTGAGCAACGTGCGCCTTACATTCACAGCTCAAAACTTGTGGACTCTTACAAACTATCAAGGTCAAGACCCTGAGGTTAGTGTGAGCTACTCGGCATTGACTCCATCATACGATAGTGCGTCTTATCCACGTACATCAACTAACTCATTTGGTGTAACTGTAACTTTATAATACGAATAAGGCTTTATGAAAAATATATTAAAACTTTTACTGCTTGCTATTGTTGGTTGTGGTGCAACTTCGTGTCAAGATTTCTTGTATCCTGAACCAACCGATACTCTAGTAGATGAAACCTACTACACTACAGATGCCCAAGTTCAGACAGCTTTGACATCTATATATGCGACACTCAGATCAAGTCAATTAGGTACGACTTATCTGTTTACTATGATGGGATATACTGATGAGGATATTCACTATAACTCGAGTGATGATCGTGTTGGAGACTACTCTGCAATATCGACAAACTCTACAGTCCTTAGTTTTTGGACTGCGCTATATGCACCGTTGAAGGATATAGCATATTTGTTGGATGGTTTGGAGCGTAATGTTGACAATCTTTCAGAATCAACTTACAAACACGTTAAGGGAGAGGCTTTGTTCCTTAGAGGATATTTCCACTTCTTGTTGGCACAATGGTTCTGTCATCCTGATGTAGGTATTCCAATGAGTATCGACAAGATTACGACTTATGAGCAAACTATGATGGAACTTTCATCTCTTGATGATTTCTATGTTCAAATCATCGAGGATATGGAGGCTGCTGAGGTATTGTTGGAGGATCAAACATGGGCATCTTTGGGATACTCTGAGCGTGTTACTTTGAATGCTGTTCGTGGAATCTTGGCTCGCGTATGTTTGAGTGGTGCAGGTTTCCCTAATTATGGTTTATACAAAGGAGAAACAGATCCAGAGTTCTACTACAAGAAGGCTCTTTCGAAGGCTCTTTTGGTAACAGAGATGGGGCACGAGTTGTGTTCAGAATACTCTGAGGTGTTTATCGCTGAGGTAGAGGATAGATATGTGTCTGAGAACATTTGGGAGATTGGTTACAACTATACTGGAGACTCTGATTCTGACACAAATACAGCTGGAGGTATCGGAACTCAAAGTGTAATGGGAATGGGTCGTCGTGCTGAGGATCCTGAGACTGGAGATTATCTTTATGATAGTGTATTGGTATGGAATAGTTATCGTTACTGTAACCCAACTTTGTACATCACATATGGACACGGAGATACACGTCGTATGTGGAACTATCCTAACTTCACTTATGAGCAAAATAGTCTTAATAAGATACCAAAGACCCTTATTACAAGTATCTGTTCTGAGTCTGCTATGGGACTTTCGCACTACGAAAGTGGAACTCTTCCAACTTCATTCTTGTGGGCTGCAAGTGGAGGTAAATGGAGACGCGAGTATGAGGATCGTATAACACGTGACCAAAATAGTAGCACAACAAACTTCCCTCTATTGAGATATTCGGATGTATTGTTGATGGTTGCTGAGGCTTATATTGAGTTGGGGGAGCCAGCAATGGCTGCGCCATATATCAATCAAGTTCGTGAGCGTTCTATCCCTTACACTTCGTCAACTAAGATTGTTAACCGTATTTTGGTTGATAATAGTAGTAGTTACAATAAGGGTTGGGCACACACGCCTGTTATCAATGTGATTGATCCAGGTTCGGGTACTGGTTTTGAGTTTATGACTGAGGCATCTTTATATTCAGATAATGGTTTGCTTACTATTGGTATCACAGAGCCAGGATCAGGTTATACAACACCTCCAACTCTTGAGGCTGAGGCTCCATATCAAACTTGGGCGGCTAATACTTCGTACAAAATCAATGATTATGTGTCGGTAGTAGATGGAACAACAGTTAGAATCTACCAAGCGTTGACAGCGGGTACTTCAACTTCGGTGGCACCATCATTTACAATAACTGCATTGACAGAGACAACATCGCCAACTTACGATGATGCGAAGGCTGAGCAAGGTATCGCATGGGATTATTTGACAGCAGGTACTACAGCTGTTCCTACATTGACAGTTGAGACTATTGATAGTGATGTTGCGGATGTATCGTACCACGTAAATATTTCGGATCAAGATGCAATGCGTGAGTTCCTTCGCGACGAGCGTATGCGTGAGTTGTGTTTTGAGGGTCTTCGTCGCTTGGATCTTAGACGTTGGGGTACGTTATATGATGTAGTTAAGGGTTATGATGAACTTCGCGAGGGTGGAGTTGTTGGAGTTCCTTTGACAACAGGTTCAACAGGAATGTCTAACGTTGCAGGTTATATGGCAGATTACAAAATGTATCTTCCTATTCCGCTTACTCAAATTTCGTTGAATCGTAACTTGATTCAAAATCCTGGATATTAATAGAGCATAAATGATTAAAACTATGAAAAAGATAATAAGAATAGGTGTTATAGCGATCATGGCTGCTTGTATGTGTAGCTGTGAGGATGTCTACGACGTGGATGTGCCAACGTTAGATATTTCGTTCGCAAATACAGATAAAGTCGATTTGGACGGAGTACTTCACGTATACATTGGTGATGTGGTAACAATCAATATTAGTGGAGATATGGATATTCTCTATCAATATAGTGGAGTTCCAGGATCGCAATATTTCTTGGATGATGAGGTTTGTACATGGGGAGGAACAGCAATGCTTCAAGTCGCTACTGAGTTGGAGAGTGATTATGGTTCTCGTCAAAAGAATAACCTTAGAATGTGTCTATCTACAGATTACACAGGTATCAAGGATTCTATGAACATTGTGAATGCTAATTGGATTGAGGTTCCTTATGAGGATGTAGGTTATTCGGAAGAGGAGGGTGACTATGTTTACTCTAACTGGTTGAACTTGTTTGACTATATTGATGAGGATTCGGACTATGTTTATGTTGCTTATAACTACACTAGTGTACTGCCATCAGAAGCAAGTGGTCTTTATGGAGCTACATGGCGCGTAAGAGATTTTGATTTGCGTCGTACATATGCGGATGGTCGTTACCAATACTATGGTTTGTATGATGCAGATGTAACAGCAAATGATATGACAGGTTATTTTTGCTATGCAGGATTTGTTGATTACGTAGAGTGGATTTGTGAAGGCTCTATGACTGATACAATTACTGACAGTACAAAAAATCACTGGGTTATCGCAACAACTAACGCTCTTCTCACTCCAGCAACTTCTGCAGCAACTTTGGGTGACTACATCGCAAACGATGATTGGTTGGTTTCACATGAGTTTGATCTCAAAAGAGCTCCAGCAAATGATCCATCTGTATCATTGAAGGGTACAACTGAGGATGTTCCAACGAGCACATCTCTTTACTATGACCAAGCAGGTTTATTCCAAATTTCGATTGTGGCTAAGAACCTTACAATTGGTGATGAGGAGACTATAGTGAAGCGTTTGTGGGTGAATGTAACAGATGCTAGTGCTACGGAATAGGTAGTAGAATGTTGATGATACGGGTTATCATCGAAAAATAATAGATAGATGGGCTAAACTATAGAAATGGTAGTTTAGCCCATCTGCATTGTGAAACAGGAGAGATTCGAAGGGATTAAAATAACGAGAGTTAATAGTTTCGAATATATGTTGAAAAAATAAAAACTAAATATAAGATGAAACAATCAATGCGTCGTAGGATGCAAAATGTAATTTGTGCGTTTGCTTTGTTGGCATGCGCGATGGGAGCTTCGGCATCGGAGGATGATAAGCGTCTAATGATCTATTCGTCGCAAACTAAAAGCGATATAGAGGCGAAGATGAGCCGTAATAAGTGGGCAGGTGAGATTATGGAGAGTGCTCACAAACAAGTTGATAAGTATGTGGATATACACACTTCGGATCCAGAGTGGGTGATTTCGAGGTTGCAGATGTATTGGAAGAACCACTATACGCAACCATATATCAATGGAGCTAGATATTCGAGAGCCGAAGGTTCGGCACCAGTTCCGACGGTGAGATTTACGGGAGGTCGCGATTGGGCGACAGATTGGGCGACACCATCGTTGGAGGAGACTCTGCCATATATGGAGTATCGTGACGATCAGATCTATCTTCAAAACAATAAGAAGCCTGGTAAGCCATGGGAGTGGGTTGATAATTCGAAGACTGCGCACCAAATAGAGACTATAAATCAACGTATTGTCGACAAGGCGATGAATGCGGCGTTTATCTATTGGATGGGTGGAGATGAGAAGTATGCAAAATTTGCATATGACATCTTTATGAAATATATCGAGGGAATGTATTATCGTGAGGCTCCAATCTCGGAGATTGACCATCGTAGTGACCACATTGTAGGATATACATCGTTTGAGGTTATCCACGAGAGGGTGCTCAACGCATTGCCATTGTGTTACGATTTCTTGTATGACTATATCAAGGCTCAAGGTGCAGATCAAATGATGATTCATGTAGTGTTCCAAAAATTTGCAGATCAGATCATTGAGAAGGGTGTGTCGACTAATAACTGGAATGTTTTTCAAGCTAGATTTGTGACCTACTTGGCTCTAACATTGGAGGATGATTCGACATATGAGAATGGTAAGGGTAAACAATACTATATCGACTTTATATTGAATAAGAGTGTTCCACGTCAAAAGGCGCTTCGCGAGGTGTGCAATATATATGACCAAAATACAGGAATGTGGAATGAGTCTCCTGGCTATTCGACATCGACGACAAAGGATCTTATCGAGGTGTTGTTGCTCATTGATGGTATCGAGAATAAGGATATTCTCCAAGATTTTGCAATTATCGAGAAGGCGGTGATGGCATCTTTTGAGTATCTTTTGCCTAATAAACAGACTGTTGCATTTGGAGATAACGGATACTCAGCAATTGATTATGCGATGTTTGAGTCGTTGCTCACTTTTTATAGCAAATACAACAAAACAGAGAAACAAAAGATCTTGATAGCGGCTCTTAATCAACACATTGAGGCTGGAATGTATGATAGAACTAAGGGAAGTTCGATGTATAAGCTATTTAACTATGTTGAAACTGTGGATCCTTCGATCACAAGTGACCAAAGTATCTATTCGACAATGTTCTATGCTCCAAATGTGAATCTTATGATTCAACGTAACGGTATGGATAAAGCCGAAGGTTTGATGTTAACTAACTCAGGTACAGGATTTAATCATAACCACAACAATGGTATCAACTTGGAGCTTTATGGTAAGGGTTATCCACTTGGAGTAGATAAGGCGAGAGGTTCGAGCTATTGGGTTGCGGATCATGGCGAGTACTACAAGGCTACGGTATCGCACAACACAGTGTTGATTGATGGTGTTTCGAGCAATTCGAGCAAGGAGATGAAGCCAGGTGAAGTTTCGCCAGCGCATAAGATGTTGTCATGCTTCCCTGAAACTAATTTGACGGATTCTAATAAGCCATATGTGTTGTCGTATGTCGATAATCAATTCTTGGAGCAAGGGACAAATAGTATGCAACGACGCACGAACTCGATAATTCGTACTTCGCCAACTTCGGGATATTATGTCGATATTTTCCGTTCACACAAAGTAGATGGCGGAGATGTAAAGCATGAATATTTGTATCACAATGCAGGTCAGTCGCTTACGTTGTTTGATGGTGATGAAAAGAAGATTAAACTCTCTCCATCGTCGGATCTAACTTCGGCTGGAGGACAAGTGAAGGGTTATGACTACATCACCGATAAATTTGAGGTGGCGTATGATGGTGATTTCAGAGGAACTTTCGAACTCAATATGGGCGGAAAGAAGGGTGATATTCGCATGGATGTTTGGATGAAGGGATATGATGATCGTAAACTATTTTCGGTGATGACTCCACGTGCGCTTAAGGGTTTGAGTGGTGATATGACTCCTGAGATTGAGAAGGCGACAATTCCAGCACTTATAGTTCGTCAAAATGGCGAGGCGTGGGATCGTCCATTTGTAGCTATTTATGAGCCATATAGATCTAAGGAGGGCAAGTCGATTGAGTCGGTAAGTTATATTGATTGTGCGGTGAAGGATTTTGTTGGTATCGAGGTAGAGTCAAAGGGTGATGTTAAGGAGTATATTTTGAACTCTACATCGGCGGATAATACAGTTGTTATCAAGGGTATATCTACGGAGGTACAAGCTGTGTATAGTGTGATTTCTAAGCGTAAGGATCGACTTTCGTATATGTTTATGGGCGAAGGAAAGTTGCTTAGCTATGAGGGTATTTCGATCGCATCGGCAGATGGAGCGACAGTTTTGGTTGAGTGGAAAGATGGAGGCATGAGTGTTAAGTCGGATGGTGAGTCGCAACTTACAATGGCTAAGAAGGGGGCTCCAACGGAGTTGTCGTATGTTGATTGTAAGGGTGTGAGTCAGACGATTAAGGGTGTTGCGAAGGGTAAGAATATTACTTACACCTTACCAGCACTGAACGGCAGCCTGCTTAAGTAAGGAACCAAGG
This sequence comes from Rikenellaceae bacterium, assembly GCA_047173645.1. Taxonomy (GTDB): domain Bacteria; phylum Bacteroidota; class Bacteroidia; order Bacteroidales; family Rikenellaceae; genus Alistipes. The sequence continues at coordinate 5,466 of JBCQUZ010000043.1, read as the reverse complement.
AAAACGCAGTTTTCCCAGCCCGTGCGGCTCGCACCGTCCGCCCGACGCTAGGGCAGTCCCCTCACTGACCCCAATATGTTTTCGCCCTCCTCTCCTAAAAAAGCACTTTTGTCCAAGCAAAAGTGCGCAGGAGGGCGGCAAATCAAAGATTTGCAATTGCCGAAAGTGTCGATTGTCTTTATTGGGTAGATCGGATGGATTAGGATAACTAGGAGGTTTAGATTTTTAGGTCAAGTAGATCTTTTGGAGGTAATATGCCTTTAGGGAAGATCTGCTTGACCTTTTTTTGTGGTTGCAACTCTGGCGAGTTGCCGCCCTCCTGCGCACTTTTGCTTGGGCAAAAGTGCTTTTTTAGGAGGGGAGGGCGAGAGCATATTGGGGTCAGTGAGGGGACTGCCCTAGCGTCGGGCAGACGGTGCGAGCCGCACGGGCTGGGGAAACTGCGTTTCCCTTTTTTTTATGCTATAAAAAGGGTGGTTATTAGGGCTATGATAAACATTGTCAGAGGGATAAGCAACAGCGCCCCAATTATAGACAACGTAATTCCGATACATCCCATCTTCTGATTTGAATAGCCAGGAAGAGGATCGGTCAGCAAAGCGCATATAAGCCCAACAAGAGGCGTAAACAACAAGCTGAGAACAAAAGCCCATCCAAAACCTATCGTACGACGCGAGCCAATAAGCCCAACCAAAATCGCGAGGAAACACCCCGAAAAGAGTCCAAAGATTATAAGTAATAGTGACATGATATAATTGTATGTTAAAAATGACGAAATCCCATAAGGTCAATAGGCAACCTTTTGCCATGCTCAAACCATTCAATATCCCCCCCATCAATAATCACTCCGATGGGGGTGATTGGTGTAGAAAATTTTGATCTAAAGAGTGAAATCAATCTATCTGAGTGCCCCTGCGATACAGTGAATAGTAACTCATAATCTTCACCTCCACACAAAGCCACCTCGGCAGAGTGAGCCGTCGGCAACGACTCTATATTAATATGTGCGCCCACGCCCGAACGATCCATGATGTGGCGAAGGTCAGATGCCACACCATCCGAAATATCCATCATCGCCCCAACATATGATTGCTCGCCAAGCCACACCCCCTCCTCAATTCGAGGCGTTGGCAAACGATGAATATCGGCAAGTGGGGTAGTGAGCCTCCCCTCCATAATGTCGCGAAGTCCAGTGGCTGAATTACCTAATTGCCCCGTAACCATTATTATGTCGCCCACCCGAGCATCACTTCGTCGCTTGATTTGTGAATTGGACGTTTTGCCTATGGCGGTGACATTGATCGTAATTTGAGATGTGGAGGCTGTGGTGTCGCCACCAATTAAAGCGACGCTATGTTGTTTACTTAGTGTGTGATACCCCTTCATAAACTCCTCTGCCCACGACGGCTCTAGATCCTTGGGTAGCGACAAACTAAGTAGTGTTGCCACAGGTCGCCCTCCCATAGATGCTACGTCTGAAAGGTTGACAGCTAGTGACTTATGCCCCAAATCAAACGCCGATGTAGAGGCACGAGTGAAGTGAATATCCTCGACCAACATATCTGCCGTAAATAACAATGACTCCTCTGCTCCGATTGGCAACACCGCGCAATCGTCACCAATCCCCTCAAATCCATTGTCGGGGAGTGTCGAGAAGAGTGCTTTGATTGTATCAATAAAACCAAATTCGGTCATAGGGCAAGAAATTATAAGTTTTTATAAATTTTTAACAATACAAAGATAGAAAAATTTTTAATTCCAACTTATTTTTTTTATCTTTGTCAATATTATTAAATCCGCAATCACATATGAAGATCCTAATTTTGAATGGCCCAAATTTAAACCTCCAAGGCAAACGCAATGTGGAGATATATGGTACTACTACATTCGAAGAGTATATGGTTACGTTGAGAGCGGAGTTTCCCAATCTACAAATTGACTATCTTCAATCTAATCACGAGGGTGTGATGATCGATGCTATCCATTCGTCGGTGGGCGAATATGCAGGTATTGTGCTCAATGCAGGGGCTTATACCCACACCTCGTTAGCTTTGCATGATGCTATATCGGGAGTTGCGACCCCTGTTGTGGAGGTTCACATCTCGTCGATTTTGGCAAGAGAATCTATTCGTCACCACTCGATGATCGCGCCAGCGTGCAAGGGGTCGATCATGGGTTTTGGGTTGGATTCATATAGATTGGGTGTAGAGGCTTTGAAATATATTATCAAATAACAAATATAGTAGGAATATGCAAAAAATGAAAAAAACCAAGATTGTCGCAACTATTTCCGACATTCGTTGTGAGGAGTCCCTCATCAGAAGCCTTTATGAGGCAGGTATGGACGTTGTTCGTATTAACTCAGCTCATGCCACAGAAGAGGGTGCAACTCAAGTTGTAAAGAAAGTACGTAGTGTAAGTTCAGCGATCCCAGTGATGATCGATACAAAGGGTCCAGAGATCCGTCTTACAAACATCGGTGGTGGCGAGGGTCACTTGATGTGGGAGGTAGGAGACATCGTGAAGGTTAAGGGTACTGCTACAAATGAGGATACTACAGCTGATATGATCTTTATGAATGTTCCTAGTATCGTTAAGGATATGAGCGTTGGTAAGCATTTCCTTATCGCTGATGGCGAATTGGAGCTTGTTGTTCTTGAGAAGAATGATGACCACTTGGTATGTCGTTTCGAGATCGGTGGTAAGATGAAGTCTCGTAAGAGTGTTAACGTTCCTGGAGTATCTGTAGATCTTCCATCTATCACCCCTAAGGATGAGCGTTTCATCAAGTGGGCTATCAACAACGATGTTGACTTCATCGCACACTCATTTGTTCGTACAGCAGCTGATGTTAAGGCAGTTCAAGATATTCTTGATGCTTATAACTCTCCTATCAAGATCATCTCTAAGATCGAGAACCAAGAGGGTATCGACAATATCGACGAGATCATCGAGGCATCTTACGCTATCATGGTAGCTCGTGGTGACATGGGTGTTGAGCTTTCGGCTGAGAAGATCCCAGGAACTCAACGTATGATCGTAGAGAAGTGTATCGCTGCAAAGCGTCCTGTAATCATCGCAACTCAAATGGTTTACTCTATGGTTAACTCTCCACGTCCAACACGTGCGGAGGTGAGTGACGTTGCAAGTGCAATCTATGAGCGTACTGATGCTATCATGCTTTCAGACGAGACTGCAACTGGTAAATTCCCAATCGAGGCGGTTAAGACTATGGCTAAGATCGCTCGCGAGATCGAGAGCGACGAGGGTCAATTCCCTCCAATGGTCGATATGACTATGGTATCTGTAAACCACGAGATCACAGCTCAGTTGGCTCGTTCAGCTGTACGTTCATGTACTAACCTTCCGATCAAGTATGTAATATTGGATACTCACACTGGTCGTACAGGTCGTTACTTGTCTGCATTCCGCGGTTTGAAGAGTGTTGTTGCTGTATGTTACACTAAGCCAGCTCAACGCATATTGGCTCTATCGTATGGTGTTATTCCAATCCTTAGAAACCAAAATGACAACAAGTATCACTTCTTGGCTGATGCTATGGAGTATATCAACGAGCACAACCCACTTGGCGAGAAGGATTTGTTGGCTGTAGTTGGTGGTAGCTTCGGTTACGGAAAGGGTGGATCTTATGTTGAGATTGCAACTGTTTCGGACATCACAGCTCGTAACAAGTCGATGAAGTAAGAGATCTAAAATATAGAATCTTATATATTCCCCCTTTAGATCTTCGGATTTAAAGGGGATTTTTTATTATAAAAACCTAAAACTTATGAAACCAATATTTATATTATCAACCTTAGCTCTAGGTGGCTGTACAGCAGCAGTAACAACATCCGAGAAGCCTAATATAATCCTAATCATGGCAGATGATTTAGGGTGGGGAGATGTTGGATTTAATGGAAATACGATTATTCAAACACCTAATCTTGATGCTTTGGCAGGCGAGGGTATCATCTTTGAGCGCTTCTATTCGGCATGTGCCGTGTCGTCGCCTACGCGCAATAGTGTGCTCACGGGGCGTAATCCATATCGTACAGGCGTTTTCCATGCCAATGTCGGCGTTATGCGTAGCGAAGAGATCACAACTATGGAGTTAATCAAAGATCAAGGTTATACCACAGGTCATTTCGGCAAATGGCATTTGGGTAGCCTCACCGATAAGGAGAAGGATGCAAATAGAGGTCGTGTGGGTAACTCAGCCGAGGTGAATCCACCCTCGATTCATGGTTATGATGACTCTTTTGTCACCGAATCCAAGGTTCCGACATATGATCCAATGATTGCTCCAAAGGGCAAGAAGGGTTCATTCTGGGACTATGTAAAGGAGGGTGAAGAGCGTCGAGTATATTGTACAGCATATTGGAACCACGATGGATCGAAGGCGACAGAGAATTTGGAGGGCGATGATAGTCGTGTAATTATGGATCGTGTACTTCCATTTATAGACTCTGCTAAAGATAAAAATGTTCCATTTATGAGCGTTGTATGGTTCCATGCACCTCACCTTCCATGTGTTGCTGGCCCAAAGGAGCAGGAGATATACAAGGATTATCCGCTCGATAAACGTAACTTCTATGGTTGCATCACCGCAATGGATGAACAGGTGGGTCGATTGGTGCAACATCTCAAAGATAATGGGCAGTATGACAACACCTTAATATTCTTCTGTAGCGATAATGGTCCCGAAGGAAACGCCTCAGCTCCAGGAACAACCGCAGGGTTGAGAGGTCGCAAGAGGTCGATATATGAGGGTGGTATTCGTGTTCCTGGATTTGTTGTGTGGGGAGATAAGATCAAGGGTGGACAACGTAGCGAAGTGCCATGTTTCACATCTGATTATATGCCAACAATTCTCGATATTTTAGCTCTCGAAGGTAGTAATCCTCATCAGTTGGATGGCGAGAGTATTGTGCCTTTCACTATTGGTGATAATCTAGCCGAGGAGCGTACACGTCCTATGGTTTTTCTCTTTGATAAACAAGCTGCTGTGGTGGATAATCGTTATAAACTATATTTCCAAGGAGGTGAATATGAGCTATATGACATCATCGAAGATCGCTCCGAGCAGAATAATATTATCGCTCAACATCCCGAACTTGAGGCGAAATATAAAGCTGTATTATTGGATCATATTGCACAATATCGTAGCTCATTCTCGGGCGAAGAGTTTGAGGTTAATGCGCTCTTAGAGCAAGTTTGGCAAGATCCGATTTTGAACTCTTCAGCTTTGTAGGTTCAAAGAAAAGTAGAAGTCGCAGTGAGAAGTAATCCCACTGCGACTTTTTGATTTTGTGGAGAGACGTTGTTCACACCCCTCAAATAAATATATGAAACCCACATGACCTTCAGTCACCCAGAATGATGAAAATGACCTACGATGTATTATCTTTGTGTATTCACACACACATTATTATCTATGGGGTCAATATCATTCGATCAAGTAGT